>NZ_JACJSA010000014.1 GCF_014697545.1 Oscillatoria sp. FACHB-1407
TTCATCTCTTCGTCCCACGGTTGCACTGACCCAGTAGCGACTGTTTCGTTCAAGGCAAGTCATTGTCCAACCCTCAGACTCACGGGGGGGAAGGTTCTCGTTGACACGAGTGTAGAGTTCAGCGTTCTCCAGGGTCACATCCCTATCTTCAGCAGCAGGCGACCAAGCCAATTCTTGCTCTGCTACTCTCTGCTGCCAGCGCAGAATCGTTGAGTGGGATTGATCGAGCACTCATCCACTCGCTCTCACTCCCATCCCTTCACTCCGCATCTTCAGTGCGCTGGCTTTGGCAATGAGGGTAGTGCATGGCTAGAATTTCGTCACGGCTCCCATTTTAACTGCCACTCATTACAAGACCAGTGCCGTTGACCTCCCTGAATTAAAGCAGATCAACAGCAAGATTCCGCAAATTAGTTCAATTCATCTTTGTGGAGCGTCAGTACCATAAAAATACAAATACCAAGTACTGACGTCGCACAATGTTATTCTTCACGCTCAATAACGTTATTGACATCTCGGCACTATCTTTCTCATTTCTTGAGCTGATGTTGCGATCGATGAGTATTGTCAGCTTAAATATCGCTAATTTGCATCGGTGGGTTGAATTAATTTCTTGGGAAACTGCTGTGGATGAGCAAAAGTTTCGACGTGATTTGCAAATGAGCGACGTAATTTATCGATACATCTCTAGTTCAGAGAGCGGCTTTGATTGCCCAAAACGAACTGTGTTTACGCAACAGTGATTCAAAATAGGTCGGGAACCTAAAACGCTGACAAATTCTAACTTTGCAGATTTACACCACTCATCTACAAACTGTGTCATTTTTTCTGCTTATTCACAATAGGACAGTGGTATTTGATACAAGTTGGCAGTATCTAAAAATACAAGTTAGTAGTATCTAAAAATCATGTAAAAAATTTTCGGTTCGGGGAATAAATGACCTTATGCTACAAAAATCCAGTTTTCACTTAACAAAGTTATGGATACAGCACTGGCTAAGCTTCACGATCGCCTCGCTGCCCTAGAACAAGAAAATGCCAGACTGCGATCGCGCCTTGAGTCGTGCGAACGTTCCTACGCAGTCTCACAAGCAGAAGTAGCCAGATATCGACAACCCAAACAAGATGAGCGAGAACCAGCAAGGCAGGCAGAACCCGATGAGTGGGTCTCTACTGGCAGTTCTTCTTTAGAGCACCACCTGTTAGAAACGACCGCAGAAGTTGCTCGCGTGTTATTAACGCTCACGCCTCTGAATGCAGCAGTCAATACTGCTTTAGGAATGCTTGGTGAGGCATTAGACACCGATCGCATTAACGTCATAGAGAATTTCGACTCGTTCTGCGATTCACCCTTCCCAAGATGGAGAGCGTTGGAATATGAGTGGACTTCACTAGGGATAGTGCCGCAGCATGCTAATGGGAAAGCTGGACAGGGTAGCTATGAGGAGATTCAGTGGTTGTATGAGTTGTTTCAGCAGGGTCAGACAGCAAGTTACCTAATTGACGAAGCTCCGGAACCCTTTCGCAGTGAGCAGATGGCGATTGGGGTGAAGTCTACTCATCTGGTTCCCATTTCTGTAGAGGGGCAGTGGTGGGGTGTGGTGGGGCTTGATGACTGTCGGGCAGCAAAACAGCGCAGTGCAGCCGAACTCACTGTTTTGAAAATTGCCACTGATTGTATTGGTAGTGCCATTGAGCGCGATCGCACTCAACAAGCTCTCCTACAAGCCGAACAGGAGCGGACACACAATGCTGCGAAGCACTCGCAAGAACTTGAACGACTTAACGCCGAATTGCGGCAAACACTCGAACACCTCACGGAGTCTGAAGAACGCTATCGGACTCTGTTTGAGCTGAGCAGCGAAGGAATCTATCGATGGCAATTAGATCAGCCCATTTCTATAGCCTCACCTGTTGATGAGCAAGTGGAGCGAATTCGTCACTCCCTTTACGTCGCTGAGGCAAATGCTGCCTATGCTGCGATGTATGGCTTACCGACGACTGATGCCGCTTCTGGTTTGCGCCTGAGTAATATCCACATTCCAACTTCAGGTAAAAATCTTGAATTTCTGCGTCGGTGGATTGAGAATGGCTATCGCATCCGAGCGGCAGAGTCAGAGGAAATCACCCCTGAAGGAAAGCGGTGCTATTTCTTCAATAACGTTATTGGAATCGTTCGAGATGGGCACCTCATCGGTGGCTGGGGAACCCAACTTGACATTAGTGAGCTACGGGAAACTCAGCAAGCCTTATTAGAAGTAGAACAGAAGCGATCGCAAGAACTCGAACGAATCAACGCTGAATTACAACAAACCCTCGATCACCTGACAGAATCGGAACAACGATACCGCCAACTGATGGAACTTGCTAGCGAAGGCATCTTCCGAGTGGAGTATGAACAACCCATTCCCATTCACCTTCCCGTTGAGGAGCAAGCTAAGCAGATTTATCAACAGTTTCGGTATGCAGAACATAACCTTGCCTTTGCTCAGATGTATGGCTATGACGAACCTGATGCTTTAGTAGGTACACCATTGGCTCATGTGATGGAAGCTCCTGAAAATGCCGCGCAAATGGAGCAATTTGTCCGGAATGGACATCAGATGAGAAACCAAGAAACGATAGAGTTCGATCGCTTTGGGCAGAAACGGTACTTCCTCAACAATGGATTTAGTATCATCCGAGATAGCTATGCGATCGGTGGGTGGGGCACTCAGATTGACATTACCGAACTTCGAGAAACCCAGCAAGCTTTACTGGAAGCAGAACAGGCGCAAGTCGCAGAACTGAAAAAAGCGAACGAAGCACTTGCCCGCACCTCTCAACGCTTGTCAGAGCAACCTGACCTCTCTGCTTTTTTGAGCCATGTGGCACTGGAGGCGATCGCTCAACTGGATGCTGATGCTGCCATGATATCGATGCTAGATAAACAGCATCAAACACTACGGGCTGTCGCTCATGTGGAGCAAGGGCGGGTTGCGTCTGGTTTGGGAGCAGAGATGCCTATCAATGAAGCTGAATTTGTTAACCTGCTTCTAGAAACACGCAAACCTCGCTACTTTGACCTGGAGCGAGAAGCCCACCTGTTTTGGCCTGGGGCGATCGCCTATCACCAACAACGCCATCATCAAGCCGTCATTGCTGTTCCCTTATTTGCGGGGGCAGAATTTCTGGGTCATTTGGGACTAGCATTCACCCATACAAATCCAATCAATGAACAGAGCAGTGAACTGTTGTATGCACTAGCTCAACAAGCCGCTTTATCCATTCAACTGACACGACTAGCAGAAGAAGCCAAACAAGCGGCGATCGCCCGTGAGCAAGAAAAATCCGCGCAAGAACGGGCTGCTGAATTGGCAAAGGCAAATGAAGCTCTGAAGCGTTCCGTTGATGTTCTCGCAACACAAACTGATCTGAATCAATTTATTGGGCATGTTCTACGGCTTGCCGCTGAGCAGTTTGATGCACCACTAGCAGAATATTGGGAAACGACTGATCCCAACATTGGCAGAATTGTTGGTTGGTGGGGACATAACCAAATACACGGATTTGGACAACCGCATAACCATCCAGCAAGCAAGTCAGGTGTTCGGGTTCCCTCTCATATGCTTGAGCAAGGACAATTTAGCGATCGCCGCAAGCATTTTGTGGCTCCGTTTGATCACTCCGTTCAACCTGCTGAAGGAGAGTTTTCCGATGATCCGGCTAGCTGGTATGCATCGTTCGGAGTAAATTTGCAACTCAATCTGCCGTTGATTGTGGGAGAAACCTGCTTCGGAGTGCTGAACTTCTGGCAATCGAGTGATCACCCATTCACAGAACAACAGATTGAACTCGGCTATGCTCTTGCCCAACAGGTAACATTAGCAATTCGTCTGAGTCAATTAGCAGAAGAGGCGAAACAAGCGGCGATCGCTCGCGAACAAGAAAAAGCTGCTCAAGAACGCACCACAGAACTATCCAGAGCTAATACTCTCCTGCGAAATAGCTTAGGTCGCCTTTCAACTAACCCAAATCTTGATGATATTTTGGGGCATCTCTTAGTTGAGTTGGTTTCCTATGTCGGTGCATCCGTTGGGCATATTTTTATCCATGATGCCGGACAAAATACGCTAAATCTAAAAGTCCGTTGTCAAGATGGGCAAGCCTTTTGGACACCAGATGCAGATGAACCAGTCTTCTTTCAGTCCCCGATTCTGGTGGAACAAACCCAGATTTTTACCCAGTTGAGTGCCCAACCGCGACTGGCAATTCTAAACCAGCCCGACTTCGAGGAAAACCTCTGGCAGGGTGTGCCGGAATGGTTTCAGGCCAAGGACTATCAGGGAACCAGTAGCTGTATTCTCATGGTAGGCGATCGCCCCTTGGGTTGGTTAGCGATGGCATTTGCTCAGCCAATTGCGTTCAGCCCTGTGGAAGAAGAATTGATTTTGGCATTAGCGCAGCAGATCGCTCTGGTGATTCAACTCAACCTGCTAAGCGAAGCGGAAAAACAAAAAGCGATCGCCCGTGAACAAGAAGAAGCGGCACAAGACCGGGCAGCAGAGTTGGCAAAGGTCAATCAGGCTCTAGGACGTAGCCTGGATAAACTTGCCAACGATCGCAATCTCGATTCTTTTTTAGAGCATGTTTTGCACGAAGCCCTGCAAATGTTGGATGGGACAGTTGCACAATTTTTTATGTATGACCCAGACTCAAGCAGGTTAAGACCCTCCATTGCGGTTAATTCCCAGCGAGAAGCCTTACCAGCACCAGGCTTAATGGAGGGCTTATCAATTTTAAGTAAGCCCTTTCCTGCCAACATTACCGGAGCGTGGGAACGGTTACTGGATCAGCGTTGCCCGATTTATCTTGACCTGAACCAAGATGCATCTGATTTCTGGCCCGGAATGATTGATTGGCATCGACAGAGGGGACATTCTGGTGTAATTTGTACAGCTCTAATGATGGGCGATCAACCGTTAGGGCTGTTAGGGGTGGCACTGTGTGAGCAAACTGAGATTACAGCGGCTGAGTTTGAGTTTTTTCAAGCCTTAGGGCAGCAAGCAACATTAGCCATTCAACTGACACAATTGGCAGAAGAGGCAAAGCAACTGGCTCTTTTTCAGGAACGCAACCATATTGCCCGCGAAATTCATGACACTCTGGCGCAAGGCTTTGCAGGTATCCTCATGCAACTGCAAGCCGTGCTTCGGTTTGTCGCAACTGAGCCAGAGCAAGCCCAGATGCACCTCAATCGTGCCCGTGATCTTGCCCGTTCTGGGCTGGTCGAAGCCCGTCGCTCTGTCTGGGTGATGCGCCAAGACAGCACCGAATATAGCGACTTCGTGCAGCTTCTCGGTCAATTAGCCGAACAGATGGCGATCGGCACTCCAGTCAGGACTCAGGTGCAGGTGCAGGGGGTACCTTATCGGCTGCGACCAGAAGTCGGTATCAATCTCTTGCGAATTGCTCAAGAGGCAATTACGAATGCACTCCGTCATGCCAATGCACAAACGATTGAACTTGAACTCTGCTACGATTCCAATTATGTGCGACTTCAGATCCGTGACGATGGTCGAGGATTTAACCCTCAAACGCTAAATCGTGGCTTGGGTTTAATGGGGATGCAGCAACGAGCCGATCTCATTAATGCTCAGCTTCGCATTAGCAGTTCCCCTAGTAAGGGAACAACTATCAGTGCTATGTTGCTCTTGTTTGAGGAGGAGCTAGAAAACTTTAAAAGAAGTTGAAATCTTTATTCGGACGGACTGTAACAAAACAAAAGAAGATACTTTAGAAACAAGTTACGTTTAATCGAGTCAAAAAATTATCAATCTTTCAGTTATGTCTCAAACATCAATTCGGATTCTCGTTGCCGATGATCATCCTGTTGTGCGAGATGGGTTAGCAGCAGTTCTCAATGGTGAACCTGACTTTGAAGTTGTCGCTCAAGCTAGTAATGGTCAGGAGGCTATCCATCAATTTCGGCTGCACCAGCCCGACGTAACTGTTATGGATTTGCAGATGCCTCAAGTCAGCGGTACGGAGGCGATCGCCACGATTCGAGCTGAGTTTCCGTCTGCTTGCTTTGTGATGCTTACCGTTTATGACGGAGATGAAGACATTTATCAGGGGTTTCGTGCTGGAGCGAAAGCTTATTTACTTAAAGACACTCCCTGCGAGGAAATCGCTGATGTTATTCGAGAAGTGTGTCACGGAAATCGGTATATTCCTGAAGGTGTTGGTGCTCAGTTAGCGACTCACTTAGAACTTCCCACGTTAAGCGATCGCGAACGTCAGGTGCTCAAGCTAATGTCAAGCGGAAAAGGTAATAAAGCGATCGCGAAAGCAATGAATGTAACCGAAGGCACAATAAAGTTTCACGTTAATAACATTCTAACTAAGTTGGGTGTTGGCGATCGTACTCACGCCGTGGTTACAGCCCTAAAGCGAGGGATCATTCGACTTTGATTTCTACAAAAGCTTCACCTATTTTCTGATCTCTAACCTGGTTGTCACCCTATCTAAAGTACAGGTCAGAAAATCAACTTCTCATCAGTCAGTAAAGTTGAATATACCAGTAAGCTATCAAACATTATAGATTCTCAACTTTCAAGCGGTATAGTAGCCGAAAGGCTGGTTAAACGGGGTGCAGGGGTTCTACCCCTGGCTGGAGGCTTCGCTTCCACACCCTCTGCCCTGACTATTTCTTGAATTGCGATAAATCATCCCTTCAACTACTCAATTTCCCCCCGGATTCGAGACACTTCACACGTTAACTCATGGCATTCCATAGTAGAGCAACCAGTGAATACCAATGGGCGACTGGTTTTACCAGTCAGTAACCGAGACCATATTCAGGGATCAGAAACAGCTTGTACAACCTTGGTGGAATATGGTGACTACCAATGTTACAGATCGAGCGAGGCGCATCGAGTTGTTAGGCAACTTCAACAGCAGTTTGGCGATCGCTTACGCTTTGCGTTCCGCCACTTTCCTCAATCACAAGTTCATGACTATGCCCAACATGCGGCTGAGGCAGCGGAAGCGGCAGCAGCACAGGGTAAGTTTTGGGAGATGCACGCCTGTCTGTGTGAACACTATTATGCCCTTAACGATGGGCACTTAGTTGAATACGCAATGGCAATCAATCTCAATATCAACCAATTTCTCAAGGAGATGACCAATGATGTGCATGTCGAGCGAGTGCAACAAGACTATCAGAGTGGATTACAAAGTGGCGTTATGTATACGCCTACCTTTTTTATCAACAACATTCAACATCAAGGTGCTTGGGACAGAATGACGCTGGCAACCGCCATATTAGCTCAGCTATAGCGTTTAACTCAATCACACTTCATCAGCTTGCTCCTGAGCAGCAAAGAGTCATACTCGCACTACATGATGCAGTAATGATAGCTTTGGTCTGAAAGCTTAAAGCAAAGGCAATGGCTCAAACCCGGATGCTGGGAAAGCTGCCTGACTTGCCTCCGCCCCATCGAATGTAGCTACGGCTATGTTTGCTTTGATAACCCTATCAATCTGACTTTCAACATTGTCAACACATGCCGATGGAGAAGCCCAAATCATGACTCAAGAGCAAGAATTGCAAGTTGATTTTGCAGAGAAAAGTGCTACAGATAAAATTTTACCTAAACCTTCCTTGTTCTCCAGTCACACTTTAGGATGGAATGGCATTCTAGTTCAACACCATTATCAGCCAGCCTGGGAAACACCTGAGTACACTGCTTTGAAACATTCAATATCCATCCATCATCTCAATCATGCGGTAGAGTCAGAGCGAGTATTGGATGGTGAGAGGCAATATGAGCAAATTCAAAAGGGAGATATTGCTTTAATTCCGGCAAACATGTCTCACAAAAAGCTGTGGCAATGTGATTGTGAGTTTACGTTACTCATGCTTGATCCAGTTTGCATTGACCACATTGCTCATGAAACTGTTGATGCGGATCGTGTAAATATTGCCCCGCACTTTGCTAAGGCTGACCCGCTCATTTACCAAATTGGAGTGGCATTGAAATCAGAATTAACTTCAGAACAGCCCTCTACTCGCCTCTATATTGATTCGCTAACAACTGCGCTGGCAGCACATCTAATCACACATTATTCTACAACTAAGATAAAGATGCCAACGATAACGAGTGGATTACCTAAGTATGCTTTAGAGAAAGTGATCGATTACATCCATACTCATCTCGATCAAGAAGTTACACTTCCTCAGTTAGCTGATTTGACTGGTATGAGTCAGTATTACTTTTGTAGATTGTTTAAACAGTCAATCGGAATGCCACCTTATCAGTATTTACTTCAACAACGAGTTGAGCGAGCCAAGCAATTGTTGTTGGAACACAAATTTTCGATTGCTGATATTGCCCTCCAATGTGGATTTGCTAATCAAAGTCATCTCAATCGCCAGTTCAAGCGCATTGTTGGAGTAACTCCTTTTGTATTTCAGAGGCAGTAACAAGAACAAGCGCAAAAATGTACTAAAAATCACAAAACTGTTGTATCAAGCAGATACTGAATGCGTAAAACTGACTATATGATGCATCAGTTAAAGAGTATGTCAATGGCACCACCATTAATTGATCCAACAAAGGCTGAAACCATCCTGCAAATTGTGCCCTGTCCTCCGATAAGTACGAGTGACCATTTGGGGTGGGCTGGAATTCAAGTACAACACCATTGCCCCCCTGCCTGGGAAAATGCTGAACATTCAATGAATCAGCACTTTGTGGTAGTCCACCATGCTGACCAAACAGCTCAGGCAGAGCGAACGATTGATGGACGTCAGCAGAAGGAGCAATTAGATAACGGACAGGTGGTTATTCTTCCTGCAACTGTCTCCCATAAAGTGCGCTGGAATAGACAGGGTAACTTTACGGTGCTCATGTTGGATCCACTTCATTTAGCTCGCACTGCCTATGAGTCTGTTGATAGCGATCGCTTTGAGTTAATTCCTCAATTTGCTATGTTTGATCCACTGATTTATCAAATTGGCTTAGTTCTCAAAGCAGAAGTTGAATCAGGAGTTAATAATCGTCTTTATGTTGATTCGTTAACAACCATGCTATCGGCACATTTGCTACAGCGTTATTCGGTTTGGAAGCAAATACTTCCCTCTTACCAAGGTGGTTTGCCCAAACATCAACTCCGATTAATTCTCGACCTTATCGATACCTATTTAACAGAAGAACTATCATTAGAAACATTAGCAGTAGCATTACAGATGAGCCCATTGCGCTTCATGCGCTTGTTCAAGCAATCTACTGGTTTAACACCTCACCAATATGTGCAGCGTCAAAGAGTTGAAAAAGGGAAAAGGTTTTATCGCCGTAGTTATAGCTTTGGTCAGAAAGATTAAGACTAAGACAAAGGCTCAACCCCTGATGTGACTGAGCAGTAAAAAATAGCACAATTTGCAAATTAGTTGCGCGCCGCATAAACCTGTGAAGCCCTTATTATCTCAGGCTTTCAGATATTGAGACAAATCAAGCCAAGAAGCATCAATATCCTACCTTTGAAACTCAAAACGCTGGTTCAGCAAAAGATCAGGGATTTACGCTATTCATTTGCTAATTGCGCCAAGTCATTTGCTTATCCATAGTCAAGAGGCACCTGCAAAACATTCACCTCAAGCACAAGGATGGAGCGGATGACGATATGCCGCCGATGCGCTGATGCAGCTCAGCGGAGCGTGTTTAAGCAAATCCAAAAATGCATAGGCTGCCGGAGTCAGGAGCGCGTCCGACAAAATTGCAACACTAATCATCCGAGACAGAGGAATGGGCAAACTGTACACTTTGATTTCCGATGGAATGGGTTCAGCAGCTAGGCGGGGGCTGATGGCGGCTCCAATTCCACGGGCTACCATGTTAACGATGGTGGCATCGGAGCGGATTTTGTAGGTTGCCTCCAGACTGATGCCGTAGCTGGCACAGTGGGCATAGACCATTGCATCGCAACCGTCGCCATCGGGAGCCATGATCAGCGGGTAACGGGTCAAGTCCTCCCATTCCAACCGGGAGGTTGTCGGTTCAAAACTGGGGGGGAAAAGTACCACAAACTCATCGCGCATCAAATCCCAGGTTTCAAATTCGCTGCCTGTGGGTAGGTAGGTAATGCCAATATCAGCGCGACCTTGACGCAAATCAGTTTCGACATCGGGGCGATCGTCATACTCGGCAATACGAATGGCGATCGCTGGATATCTCTGACAAAACTGCGCGATCACATCCGGCAGAATGTGTGTCGCCGCACTACGAAAGGACGAAATCCTCAGCTGCCCGCCATCCAGTCCTTTAGCCAGGTTTGCCTGGTTGAGGATGTCATCCATCAAATACATCACCTGACGAGCCCGATCGACCACCTGTTGCCCAACAGGGGTAACATGGGCACCGTAACGCCCGCGAGACACTAGCAGAACACCGAGATCGTCCTCCAGGGTGGCGATCGCATAACTCACCGCCGACTGCGACACCTGCAACCGCAGGGCAGCTTCGCTAAAACTGCCACTATCCACAACGGCAATTAGCACCTGAAGTTGCGAAAGTTTCATCGAATTTAGGCGTTGATCATGCACAGCAGTACCTCCCAGGGGTGCAACATTCTGGATCAGTTTTGATTTTCCATTGCTCAATCTCAAGCAACGATCTGATTTTTGGGTGGGGGTATCCACCAAACCAACTGCTCCTCATGTCTGCATTGTTACAAAAACTATGACAGGACAAAAGCGATTGATCTATCGAATTCCTTGATGGACGTGATGCACTTCTCCTTTTGCGGGGATTGAGACAATCCTTCACCATAGGCGCATCCCTCTCAAAAAACTGGCTGTTTCTTTTAGGTCTGTTCTGTTGGAGAGCCATGCTTTCCAAAGTTCCTTCTGCCGAGAATGGGAACCTTGAAAAATCAGGCGTTGCTGAAATGACAAATGATACGTAAATTCCCAACGTGAGCGAGACGCTCACTCTATCGGGATCATCACAAGGGAGTGCGAGCATCTTGCTCGCGATTTCATATCCTCAATCAGCAACGCCAAAAATCACTATCTGGGCTGCACTACCATGCTCGTACTGAATAAGAATTTGCATGTTCAGGGGCTTCTGTTACTCCTGCTCACCACTATCATCTGGGGGACATCTTTCCCTTTACTAAAGGGAATTCTGGTGGATTTGTCCCCGGCCGCTATTATTGCCATGCGGTTTTCTGTGGCTGCGATCGCCGTCCTCCCTGGTCTGCGCCAGATCAACCCCACCCTGCTTCGCGATGGCATCCTGTTAGGCAGCATTTACTTTGGGGAATGCGCCCTCTCGCTCATCGCACTGGAAGTGATCCCTGCCAGTCGTTCAGCTTTCATCATTGGTCTGAATGCATTTCTGGTCCCCCTCTTTGGACTGTTTTTAGGTTATCGCCTGCCGATGCGGGTGCTATGGGCGGCAGCAGTCGCCGTTGTTGGCATTGGTCTACTGTCGTGGGAAGGGGGCGGCTTTAACTGGGGAGATGGGGTAACCTTGGGATGCGCGATCGCCGTAGCGATTTACATTCTTCTCTTAGAACGCATCGCACCGCGTCATGCCACCCTGCCTCTGGTGGCTGTACAGCTTTCGGTCATGGCAGTGTTAGGCACGCTCTGGGCTTTGCCTGAGCTGATGACGCAGATAGGGGCGATCGCCCACCACTTTGGCACTCTCCTCTATGCTGGTTTGGTCATCACCGCTACCCCAATTTGGACTCAGGCTCTAGCCCAACGCTGGGTTCCCTCCTACGAAGCTGCTCTCATTTATACGCTGGAACCCGTCTTTGCAACCATCTTCGCCTTTTTCATGCTGGGCGAAGCGTTAGGAACCCGAGGTTTACTTGGTGGTGCGCTGATCATCGCCGCTACCCTCTGGAGCCAGCGCAGCGGTTCATTGTAAATCACATCCAAGCACCTGCCGTGAAACAGGATGCAACCTTAAATCAATCGTTTCAGTTGCCGCACCTAAAAATAAGTTCTGCAATCGGCGTAGAAACTTCAGGGCAAAGCCAAGATCGACTTCGCTAGCAGCATTTAGCCGAGTTATCTGATCATCGTTTAATGTCACATTTAAACAACCAAGATTCTCTTTTAGGTGATCTAAACTTCTCGCTCCAATGATGGGAATATGACGGGGCGACTGTTGGCGAATCCAGGCAAGGGCAACCTGTGCGGCACTACAGCCAATTTCATTCGCAACATCAACAACCACTTGAGCAATTTGCATGGCGCGATCGCTCTTGTACTGCTGAAAATACTCCGCTTTATTGAGGCGATCGCCCTCAGCATCCTGATTCAAATACTTCCCTGTCAGCACGCCACCCCCCAATGGTGACCAGTCTAAAACGCTCAAATTCAGATCTTCTGCCATCGGCAGCAAATCTCGTTCTACGGTGCGCTCCACCAAATTGTACTCAAGCTGAATGGCCGCAAAGGTAGTCATGTTCTTCAATTCGGCGATCGTCTGAGCGCGGCTGATAATCCAGGCAGGAGCATCGGAAATACCAACATACATGACTTTGCCAGAGCGAACGGCATCGTCCAGTGCCCGCATGATTTCCTCAACCGGGGTCACAGTATCCCACATATGTACCCAATAGAGATCGATGTAGTCAGTGTTGAGCCGCTTGAGGCTGGCTTCTAGCGATCGCATCAAGTTTTTTCGTTGATTGCCACTGGAATTGGGATCATTCGGATTCATCATCACCGTGTACTTGGTAGCGATGACAAAGCGATCGCGTTCTGACTCGACAAACTCACCCAACATTTTTTCACTTGTGCCGTTGGTGTAGACATTGGCGGTGTCGATGAAATTACCTCCTGCTTCAGCAAATGCATCAAATATGGCTTGGCTGGTTTCTTTATTTGCACCCCAATCCCAGTCCTCGCCAAAGGTCATAGCACCGAGGCACAGTTCAGACACTCTCAATCCGGTGTTACCCAAAAGTTTGTATTGCATGAGTAGGTTCCTATCTCCAATCGTGATTACGAAGGCTCAATTATGAGAGTGCAAATCGGCGTACAAAGAAGCGATCGGGAATTGCGGTTTCTTGTCCTGATACAAGGCGATGACGGAAAAGCGATTCTGTCAACCAGATTTCTCCACCCACAACAGTTAAATTAACAGGTAAATCCATCCCAGATGCCAGTGTATTGAATTGAGGTCTAGCACCCGTTTCTAAACCATGTAGTTGCAACAGGCGACCATTCCCACTGTCGATACCCCCCTCAACCATGATGAGAGAGCCATCGGCAGCGAATTGAATTGCATCCGAACCATCGATTTTGCGGGGTAGCTCAATTTCATCAACGGTGGGATTTCCGATAGACTGTGGCGTTACCTTAAACAGACGACCATCGGAGTACATCGTGACAAACAGAACGCCATCGGCGTTACGCACAATTCCAGACAACCCAAACCGAAGCTGAGTCCGGAAGCGATCGTCTTCTGCCCAGGTTTGAAATTGAGTTGTCCCTGGTGGTAAGTAATGAATACGAGGACGCAGAGAGTCTGTTACATAAACGCCTCCTTGCGGATCAAGCGCAATATCATTTCCAAACCCTCCATCTGGCATGGGGATGACATGCTGGACTTCACCAGAGCGAACATCGATGGCAAAAATTCGGTGGGGATTTTGAACAGTTTCGCCATGGCTTTGCCGTGCCCCCAGTACGTCAGGAGAAGCCCCCCACAACAGGTGACGTGGCTCATCCAGACGTAGACTTGTCACTGCAAAAATATCGTCATTTCCCTCAAAGAGTGTTTGAGCTTCACCCGCAGAATTGATCTGTAGAATCCGACCGCTGAGAACAGAACCGACATACAGCGTGCCATTCTGCGAACGAGCAATCCCGTTGGGATACTGAAAGCCAGCAGGTAACTCAAGTGGGTCTAATTCCCTGATTGAAGCGGCAACCGAACGTAGTGGGGATAGGGCGATCGCACCCACACATCCGAGCGCAAACAATACTTCTCGTCGTTTCATTGTCTTCCTCCTAATTACGCAATACGATGTCCTGGAATGGCATAGCCACCATCCACAACAATGGTTTGTCCGGTGATGTAAGTGGCAGCATCAGAACAGAGCCAAACCACTGCTTCTGCCACTTCTTCAGAAGTGCCTAACCGCTTCACTGGAATGTGCCGGGCGAATGCTTGAACAACGGCATCATTCGGATCATCGGGATTGCCAAAGCGTCGAAACATTTCGGTATCGATGATGCCAGGATTCACATTGTTAACCCGGATGCCATACTGGGCACATTCCAATGCGGCTGCTCGCACCATGCCATCTAACCCTCCTTTGCTAGCAGAGTAGATGGTGGAGCCGAGCAATCCACCTTTCGCCAACCAGGACGAGGTATTGACGATCGCGCCCCCTGTGCCCTGCTGGATCATCTGCTCAATTTCGTATTTCAAACAGAGCCAAACGGCTTTGAGATTGGTGGTGATCGTATGTTCCCAATTGGCTTCTGTCAGTTGGGTGATGGGTGCAAACACCCCTTCCGTTCCGGCATTGTTGAAGGCGTAGTCTAACCGCCCATAAAGGGCGATCGCTTTGTGAATCAGTGCCTCAACTTCGGCGGGTTGAGAGATATCTGTTTTGACAAAACTGGCTTCTCCTCCCATCTGCTGAATTTGCTCTACAACCTGTTTGCCTTCCGCCTCGCGCCTCGCTGCGATGACAACGCTTGCTCCCTGTTTAGCAAATTGCACAGCCGCTGCACGACCCATACCAGAAGTGCCACCTGTAACCAAAGCAACCTTGTTGTTGAAAGTGTTCATGATGATTTCTCCGTTGAATGTGTGATTGAAAAGTCGTGCGATCGCTAAGTCAGGTACAAACCACCGTTAACGCTGATGGTCTGCCCAGTCATGTATCCATTTGCGGCAAGCATTACAGCCACTTGTGCGACTTCTTCAGCCGTACCAAATCGCCCCATAGGAGCCGTAATTGAGCCTGATAGAGACGCGATCATGTCAGTATCAATAGCAGCAGCGGCGATCGCATTCACCGTAATTCCTTCATTGATTAAACACCGGGCGTAATAGTGCATTAATCCCAGTTGTCCTGCTTTGGATGCGGCATAATGCAGTCCTACTGCACCGCCGATTTGAGCCGCTATTGAGGAAATCATGATGATGCGTCCCCATTGCTGTTGTCGCATCTTGGGCAGAACAGCCTGTGTCACCAGAAACGTTGATTTGAGATTCACGGCGATCGTCTCATCCCACTCTCTTTCAGTCACTGACTCTAATGAACACGGTTGAGCAATACCAGCATTATTCACCAGAATTGAAATGCTTCCTAATGTCTGCTCAACGTGCTGAATCATTTGTTCAGTGTCGTTAAACTGAGAAGCATCCGCTTGTACTGCAATCGCTTTTTGCCCAGTTTCTCTAAGAAGATGACAGACTTGATCCGCTGCCTCTTTTTGCTTGTGAAAGTTTACTGCAACATGGACTCCAGTGTTTGCCAGAGCGATCGCGATCGCCCTACCAATTCCACGACTGCCACCTGTTACTAATGCAACTTTCCCATTCAATTCGTTGGCTATTTCTAGCATTGTGACTCCTCACAAGCTTAAAAGCATGAGCTTGAATCCTATTTAGAATTGCAATGATCTACGTCAGCTAATTTCTCGTAATACCGTTATGTGAAGCGGCTCAGCCAGTAGGTTCGGCGCATTGGCAGCAAATTCTTTTGAGTGGGCAAGACTAAAGTGCAAATCAAGTGCTGCTTGATCTGTCCAGTTTTCATACAGTAGAAATAAGCCAGGTTCGTCGATCGCCTCATGCAGGTCATAGTTAAGGCAACCAGCCTCGGCTCGACTGAGAGGAACCAGATGTAGCAAGGCATCTCGGAGTTCAGCTTCCTTGCCCGGTTTCGCCTTTAAACGTCCAATAATTGTGAGTTTTTCTGACATATATTGTTTCTCCTTCTACAGTCAACCCATTTCAGTGACAGTGAAATCACAAACCAAGTAGATGAGATAAAGTACAATCTGCTGAACTTCAACAGTATATTTTTCAGTTAAACTGTGCTGTCAAATTCCGAAGATCTTACTCAATAATTCCGAACGCTGCTGCTGCAAATCTTCGAGTTGTTCCTCAATTTCTTCCAGACGGACAAGGAGTACCGCAAGAGTTTTGGCTTCTCCACGAAGACAAAGAGCAGGATTCCATTGCCACTGGTCATTTTGAATTTGATTCATGACTTCATCTGCTGGAAAATGCTTCCTAAACGGAGTAGATTAATTTGTCGGATTGTTCGTATTGAGTCCTTGATTCTAATCTCACAATCGCTCTTTTATTTCTTGTGTTTGCTAACCTTTTAGTCTTGTAGTTGACTCAATCTCATTTTTCTTTCCTCCTGTTGATGATTGAGAGTTGGGCGATCGCCAGCACAAAGCAACCTCATGGAAAGGCATCTTCTGTGAACGGTTTTTGAAGAAGACGATTCCTATTAAGGACAGGTCTGTAGAAGCTCAACTGCCAAATTTGAGTTGCTTGATTACCCAGGCTGAATGGATAGTTGTTTTTGGTTTTCGCCGTTTGTTTGCCAAAACGACTTCGATAGCTTTAGTGTATATTCGTGCTTGAAATATTGACAATACCTTTTTTGAGCACCACTGTCGTGCAAAAAACGCAATAATCATGAGTCGTCTTCAAGATTTAGAAGTGTTTGTGCAAGTTGTTGAAAGTGGCAACTTTGCTAAAGCTGCCGCACAATTGCAGTTGAATCCCTCTGCCGTTAGTCGCCGCATTAGCAACCTTGAAGACCATTTAGGAGTGCGTCTGTTTAATCGCACTACTCGGAGCCTGAGCTTAACGGAGGTGGGCAAACGCTACTTCAATCGTTGCCTAAATATTTTGGGAGATATTGAGGAAGCTGAGCAGGAAGCACGGCAACACAGTGACGAGCCACAGGGATTACTCCAAGTCAGTTGCTCGACCTTCTTTGCCTATCAAGTCATTCTCAGCCGACTTACCGAATTTCTGAACCAGCATCCACAGGTACGGCTTAAGCTGGTGTTGACCGACGATGTGGTTGATGTGGTAGCTGAAGGAGTGGATGTTGCCATTCGGATTGGCGAATTAGCAGATTCTTCACTCATTGCTAGAAGATTAGTCTCCAATCGGCGGATTGTTTGTGCCGCTCCTGCTTACCTTGAGCGACATGGTATACCGATGACTCCAGATGATTTGGCACAGCACAATTGTTTAGTTTTGAGTGCTTATAAAACTACACTCAATCAATGGCGATTTAAGGATGGAAGCGGATATCGCGAGATGAGTGTACAAGGCAACTTTGAAGTAAATAGTGGTAACGCCCTGTATAAAGCTCTTTTAGCTGGAGTAGGAATCAGCCGAGTAGCAACGGCTCTGGTTACCTGCGATCTGCAATCCGGTCGATTGATCCGCCTGCTTGAAGACTATGAAGATGATACTGATGGCGGAATTTATGCAGTGTTTCCGAGCGATCGCTATTTGTTACCCAAAGTGAGAGTTTTTGTTGAGTTTTTAGTCAATACTTTGTCTCAACAATGATGATTACTGTACTTCTCAGACAACGTTTTATTGTAGAAGTTAAATGATTTGATACATCTAAAGAAGTTGTACCAGTAGTTGTGATGCTAGCAGAAAATGTATGCGTCCTGGTGTGTTTGCACCAACAATAGGAAACTGGTCGAGAAAGCTCAGTCCCCAGCGAGTTGCTGCAAAATATTTATCCAACATCGCTATAGTTGGTTAGCTTCAACTTAGTTTCATCCTGTGTTTGGGCGATCGCTTGAAACAAAGTCTGTAGGATATTTGTCGTGGTGGGTTGCTCCGTCCTGATCGTTACGATGCGTTGAACAGCAGAATTTGTCAAGTGACAGCCTGTCAAAGAAAAGCAAAGAGTTAAGACAGGGCGGCAAAGTGTACTCGATCGAGGTCTATCCAACAGTAGCAAGATACTTTTACTCTGAGTTTACGCGATGGGCAACTTCGTGAAAAATTCCTCCTCTAGTACTTCCCCGATACAGCTACGGTGTATACAGATCTCGCTCTTCTCCAAATCATTCGGGAACCAGGCATTGGTGGGTTCCCCCAAACCCCCATTGGGGGACGCCACTGCCTCCCCTAAGCCCCCTTAGCAAGAGGTGTTTCAGTTCACCCAAAAACGCGCTTCGCATCGACTCCAAGTACGGGTATTTCTGATTGGATCAAGACCGTTGACGAAGGCTCAAAGTCCCCCAATTTTGGGGGATGTAAGGGGGCTGAGAGGACTTGTGTATACGCGGTAGCCTCTAGAGAAGTTGCACACCACGTTGGTTTTGTTTCATCCAATATCATCGGCAAACTGAGCCTTTATCTACAACGAGGGAGATTTGTATGACTGACTTTGCAACTGATTCCTATCGATGGATTGCTATTTCCTAGGGAAGATGAGATTCTATGACATTGCAACAGTTAAAAACACTCAAGCGATCGACTCTTACTCTGATTGGATTGGGAATTGCGATCGCCAGTGGCTCATCCTATTACGCTTTTTCTCAAGTTGAGCAAGAACCGACTGAACCTGTTGTCACGGCTCCCGTTGATGAACCTGTCACCGCACTGGGACGGCTAGAACCCGTTTCAGAGGTGGTGCGTGTTGCGGCTCCTACGAGCTTAAACAATGATCGGATTGCCCAGTTGTTAGTTGAGCGGGGCGATCGCGTCCAATCGAATCAAGTGATTGCGATTTTAGACAGTCACAATCGCTTGCAGACGGCACTGTTGCAAGCACAGGAGCAGGTCAGAGTCACTCAAGCTAGATTGGCTCAAGTCAGAGCCGGAGCACAGTCAGGAGAACTGGCAGCACAACAGGCTGAGATTGTGCGGTTGGAGGAGGAGTTGCAGGGAGAAATTACCACTCAAACCGCAACCATTGCTCGACGCCGTTCAGAAGTCAATGTGGCACAGGCGGAATACAATCGCTATCTGGCTTTGTATCAGGAAGGGGCGATCGCCGCTTCTGAGCTTGACCAGCGGCGGCTCACTCTGGAAACGGCTCAAGCTCAACTCAATGAGGTGCAAGCAAATCGCAATCGCACCGCGGATACTTTGCGCGCTCAAATTAATCAAGCCAGAGCCACACTAGATCAAATTGCTGAAGTTCGTCCAGTTGATGTGCAGGTTGCACAGTCTGAGGTAGATCAGGCGATCGCGGCGGTTAAACGGGCTGAAGCTGAGTTAGAAGAGTCTTATATTCGGGCTCCGATTGCAGGACAGGTGTTGGAGGTATATACCCAATCCGGTGAGGCGATCGCAGAAGCAGGAATTGTTGATTTGGGTACAACCGAGCAAATGGAAGTGGTGGCAGAGATCTACCAAACTGATATTGGCAAAGTTCGCACGGGGCAATTCGCGGTGATTACCAGTGAGGCGTTTCCGGGAGAACTGCGTGGAACGGTTCAACTACTTGGGCTGCAAGTGAGTCAGCAGGAGGTTTTTAGTAATCAACCTGGGGAAAATCTTGATCGCCGTGTGGTGGATGTGAGAATTCGATTAGATGAAGAAACCAGCAAGCGAGTGGCTAGCTTAACCAATCTGCAAGTACAGGTTAGTATTCAACCCTGATTTAATATGATGCGTAAATTGTTTCGCAAAACTCCTCTGGCGTGGCTTCAGGTCAGGCGAGAGAGAACTCGTCTCCTGGTGGCGATCGCAGGGATTGCTTTTGCAGATATCCTCATCTTTTTCCAACTGGGGTTGATGGAGTCCGCCTATGTTTCTGCCACAGGAATGCACTATCGATTGCAAGGCGATTTGTTTCTGATTAACGCCATCTCAGATAACGTCAACACCATCAGACCATTCCCTCGTTCTAGATTATTTCAAGCCGTGGGTACGGATGGAATTGCTTCCGTCAACACGTTGTATACCGGGATCGGAAATTGGCGTAATCCCAACAACCGCACCTTCTGGCAGGTACAAATCTATGGTCTAAACCCCAGTAATCCTGCAATGGATGTGCCTGATGCCAGAGCTAAACTGAGCCAACTGAAGATGTTGAATTATGTCTTGTATGACCGTGCGGCTCGCCCCAATTTAGGAGATGTGGCAGGACAGCTAGAGCGATCAAATTCGCTCACAGCTCAACTGAATAATGTCACCATTCAAGTGGCGGGTGTGTTCACGATGGGAGCTTCATTTTCAGCAGACGGCAATCTGATTGTGAGTGATTCTACTTTTCTGCGTTTGTTTCCTGAGCGTCAACCTGATGAGATTGATGTCGGCTTAATTGTGCTGGAACCGGGTGCCAATCTTGAACAAGTACAAGCTGTCTTAAGAGCTAAATTGCCAGATGATGTGCTGGTTCTCACCAAGGCAGAATATATTGCGCGGGAAAGGGAATATTGGAGCCAGGTTAGCCCCATTGGAGTGATTTTCGGCTTCGGCACGATTGTCGGTTTCCTGGTTGGAACGGTGATTGTCTACCAAATTCTCTATTCGGATGTATCGGATCACCTGCCAGAATACGCCACCCTCAAAGCAATGGGCTACAGCGATCGCTACCTCATCGGGGTGCTGTTTCAAGAAGCTTTGATTCTGGCAATTCTTGGCTTTATCCCAGGGTTTGCGATCTCACTGGGGCTGTATGGACTGATTTCCCAAGCCACCCTGCTCCCCGTCAGAATGTCTGTTAATCGTGCCACGCTTGTGCTGATTATGACATTGTTAATGTGCATTGCATCGGGGGCGATCGCCATGCGGAAGTTACAGTCTGCCGATCCTGCTGATATTTTTTAGTCGATTATTGGTCAGCTTTTCTATTTATCCACTCCTCATGCAACCAGCCATCTCAATTCACAATTTGAATCATTACTTTGGCGAAGGAGACTTGCGGAAGCAAGTCTTATTTAACATTAATCTTGAAGTTTACTCTGGTGAAATTGTGATTATGACAGGGCCTTCAGGCTCGGGTAAAACGACATTGCTAACGTTAATGGGTGGTCTACGATCTGCTCAGGAAGGCAGCCTCAAGATTTTAGGACAGGAAATCAAGGGAGCCAGTAAGCGAAATTTGATCAAAATACGACAGAACATTGGTTACATCTTTCAAGCCCATAATCTGTTGACCTTTTTGACAGCCCGACAAAATGTACGGATGTCGCTGGAGTTGCACGATCGCTATCTGGAGCAAAATCTGGATCAGCTTGCAGACGATATACTCGATACCGTTGGATTAAGCCATCGGGTTGATTACTATGCAGATAGCTTATCAGGCGGACAAAAACAACGAGTGGCGATCGCACGAGCGTTGGTCAGTCGTCCCAAAATTGTCCTTGCTGATGAACCGACTGCTGCCCTGGATAAGAAGTCAGGACGAGATGTGGTAGAGCTAATGGAGAAATTAGCAAAAGAGCAAGGATGCACAATTCTATTAGTAACTCATGACAGTCGTATTCTCGATCTCGCAGACCGCATCGTGTATATGGAGGATGGTTGTCTAGTTGACGCTGATTCAGCAATTCCCTTGCATTAACTACTCCCCTCCCACTTAAAGATTAAGGAATGAGCGAAAATATGAAGTTGAGCGTTTTTTGCACTTGTTCTGCGGATAAAAACGGATGCGAATCAAAAAAATGATTCAACTGTTGTGCAATCTGCACGAGTGTTGTTCCAATCGGCAAGTGGGCAGAGGTGATTACGGCAGAGTGAATTGCTCAAGGGTTGGTGCGGGAAAGCGGTGAAGTTTCTAACCGTCGAGAGGGTCGTCCTGGCACTGGGCTGAGCCTGAAGCCTGAGGGGGCATTTTTTATTAGGACGGTGATCGAAACGGAGCACATCACTGTTGTGAAGTATTAATGCAAATGGGCGATCGCGTTCAGCAAGTTGACTCTGCTCACCATGAAGTTTATCTGGGCAATGCCATGCAAAGCTTGAGCCTGCTCTACATTCTGATTAACCAGGGAGTTGGCAGCGGCATTATTGTGAATAATCAGGTGTTTCGAGGAGCGTATGGCACAGCGGGTAAAATCAGTACGCTGATGAGTGACCCGCCAGGGCAGGACGATCTGGAGTTATGGACGCATAATGTCGCTAAGGATGCGCTGCTCGATCGTAGCGCAGCAGGGTGGCAAAGCGAAGAATCTGAACCAGTTCGTCAAGAATTTAGGCAAAGGAAAAGCGATCGCCAATTCTGCTTTAGAATTACCCACAAGATGATATCCTCGAACGCACATCACTTACAGGCTTGTTGGTATAGCACTCCTTCTTGGGCAAATTCATTCTTTTGCAACATACGGTAAGCGTAGAGTAGTCCGTTAGCCATCTTTAGTACATTTAACTCGTGTCTATTCTCCTTGTGGGCTAGTGTTGCGAACACAAAGTTCTGCAATGTAGGGGGTTTGGGAGCTTCGCACCCAAGAAGGGGTTCCACCCCTTCACCCCTTTCAAAACATATTTTTTGCTGTGCTAGTTTAATCATCTGAGGCGATTCGAGAGCCGTTCATTGAAATTCGATAAACTACAAGTAGCAGTAATTTCTAGCCTTCATGCCAGCTATGGATCAATTGCCACAGGTTGATATGACTCACCATACTCATCCGGCGCTTGCTGATCATCCGACGTTGTCCAGTGAGCAGTCCGGGTGGAATGGCATTTTTTTCCATCACTATGATCATCCGGCTCACCAAAGTCCAACCCATCAATGGATGCAGCATATTGTTGGCATCACAGGACAGGGCGGACATCCAGTTGAGTCGGAACATCAGGTAGAGGGGCAACTTTTAAGCTGCTACTGTCAACCGGGTGAAATGTTGTTTATCCCGGCTGGGATCAACTATTCGTCGCTCTGGCATGAGGCAGGCGAATTTTCCCTATTGGGAATTTCCCCTCAGTTTCTTGAACAGATTGCACATGAATCGATTCGAGTGAAGCAGATTGAGTTGATTCCACACATCGGGGTTGGCGATTTGCTGGTACAGCAGATTGGATTGGCTTTGAAAGCAGATATTGAAGCAAAACATCCGGCAGGTCGAATGTTTGGAGAATCGCTCGCAACGGGCTTAGTCATTCATCTTTTGAAGCAGTATTCCGTCTGGCAACCTCGATTGTCTGATGATACAGGTCGTTTGTCAGAACACCAGCTACAAAAAGTGTTCAAGTACGTTCAAGACCATCTTGAACAGGATATTGCTTTATCTGATATGGCAAGTGTTCTAAATTTAAGCCAATATCACTTCTGTCGGTTGTTCAAACAATCAACCGGATTAGCTCCTCACCAATACTTAAGCCAGTGTCGAATTGATCGCGCCAAGCATCTACTGCAATTCACTCAACTCACCATTACTGAAATCACACTTGCAGTTGGGTTGAACAATCACAGTTCTTTCACTCGGCTGTTTCGTCGCTATGTTGGGACGACTCCGAAAGAATTCAGAGCGTCATTGTAGAAACTCAGCAAGATTTGCACAGGTTGAGCAAAAAAGGTCAAGCTTTAAGAGAGGGGCGATCGCTACACTCTGCATATTCCATCATGAAAAGCAGTTAGTGTCCTGACAGGAGTATCTATGACGACAACTGGAGCGAGTGAAAAGCGATCGCAGTCTGATACAGCCCAACAGAAGCAACAACGATTCAAACTGAGTCTTCAGCAGAAGAACTGGGTTCTAACCTTCCACATTGGCTTTGCCGCACTGTGGACAGGAACCGTTCTCAGTATGTTTCTGATTGCACTCAGAAATAACAGCACAGCAATGCTGATGTTCTCTTCGCACTCAATTCAGTGATCAACTTACTGGATGATTTTATTGTGATTCCTGCGGCGATCGGTTCTGTCGTGACAGCAACTCTCCTTTGCTGGCAAACAAACTACGGTTTCTTCAAATTCTACTGGGTAATTACCAAATGGATTTTGACCACTGGGCTGATAATTTTTGGAACCTTCTGGTTGTTCCCCTGGGGTAACACGGCTGAGGCGATTAACGCTTTGCGCAACTCCGTAGGAACCGCCCAATTAGAAGGCTTAGATGCCTTCAGTAACCCCATTGACAGGTTTGATACAAAAGGAGTATCGATTGGATCAGCTATTCAAGTTTCGCTCCTGTTTATCATCATTGTGATTTCAACAGTGAAACCCTGGGGAAGACAATCAGCCAGAATTCAAAGTTAAAGCCTTTCCCTCTAGAACAAAAAAAGGAGCGATGCTGGACTGGTGCGACCGTTACTCAATAGTCAGGTGTCCAGATTTTCTGAAGTGGCAGCAGCACACCAACGGGCTAAGTCGGAGCAAGCGATCGGGAAAGTGGTGTTGCAGCAAGAGTCATGACTGTTCAAGATTATGCTCGTGACGTACCCCGATGACAAAGTCTTGTTGCATAACATGTTGACTGCAAATTGAGAATCCTTGATGTAATTGGGAAGGGAGTAGATGCATCTTGAACCTAGCCAAAAGTTTGGGTAAGTCACTCACTGTTTAATTACAAAATGATCAATGCTTCTGCCCTGTAAAACTGAACTTACTACGGGCGACAGCAGGCATTTTGCGGTTGCAACTACATGAATCATGATTTATGAAGTTAAAACCCAACTAGCTCAGATTTCCTGAGGTTAAAAATCTTTAGAAAGTAGTCAAATTAAGCCTAGCTCTATAGTCAGACCTTCTAGCAAAGCTGGAGACTTAATGAGTGGAACCGCACCAAACGCAGGTATTCTCATCGGGAGCTTATTCGTTTGATCTCTAGAAATATCATCCTTACATCTACTAAGGTCTTACTCTCGGACGTATCCCTTGGCTGCCTCTAACTCAAATTTCACGGTCGATATTGCATAACCTCTGACTCAGAAAGTTTCCTCCTACGGAATTAGCTGATTAGCCACTGTAAGCATTACTTCGCTATCACACGTGCAAAACTCCTCAAGTTGCACTGGTCGAACCAGGAGCTTGTCTCAAGTGCTTAGTTAGACAGTACAGCAACCGCTGTGACAGGATTACTGGGATACCTGTTCAATTTTTAGTTTTTGATAGCGAGTATTAAGTGATTAAGATTGTGCTTCTTTAAGAGAGTGTATATTTGTACTCGGCTTTTAACAATTTAAGAATGAAGTGTGAATCATGCCGAACAATTCCTGGAATTTGTTTTAGCTTCTCAAAGAAAGAGGTGACTTCAGTGTAACTACCAAAAAAGACATCAGCAATGATGTCGTAATGCCCTGTGGTAATTGCCACAAAGCGTACTTCCACCATTTGTTCTAATGCTTTTGCAACAGAGTCAATATAACTATTTTCAACGATCAGGGAAACGATTAGGACATGGGGAGTTCCCAACTTTTCTAAGTTGGGCCACGCTAACACTTGAACAATGCCCGATTGAAGTAATCGCTGTACTCGATAACGGGCGGTTGCTTCTGGCATATTCAACCGCTTGCCAATTTCGGTAAATGACATCCGCCCATCAATGCGAAGCAAATTAATAATGTCTTGATCAATTTCATCCAACGTTGAAATCGAATTTGGAGTGGAGCCAGACTGCATTACGGTTCTCCCTAAAATAGTAAAACTTAAAGCCGTACCATCAGATTTTAGCAAGCATTTTTTGCACAATTCCTTTTGTATTAAAGGAAACAGTTTGTTATTTTTGAATTCATTAATTTAGCTCTCACATCGAATTTTTCAAGAAATTCTTATCAACGGAGTATAGTAATGTCTTCTGTCTCCTCCGACCTGGCATTCAGGATGGGGCAACGTTCCTATGGAATGAGTGGGCTAGCGTTGTCCTATGTCCTCATTGGATATGTAGTATCCATTGTTTGTATTAGCTCTAGGTCTTGGTTTGCCAATGCTTTAGGCGTTTTTCTACTCATTCATACCTTAATATGGGCTGCTTACTTCGTACATGAATTCATTCATGGCACAGTTTTTCGGCAACCTCGTATGAATGCCTGGTTTGGCAATCTTATGTTGTTTTTGACAGGCTCGTGTTATTGTCATTTTCGTGATTTAGCTCGCAATCATTTAGCCCATCACAAAAATCGAGCTGACTTTTCTGCATTCTCAATTGCTGACTTTCTCAAATCACTGCCAAAGCCACTGACACAACTCATTGTTGCTCTGGAGTGGATGTACTTTCCAGCCGTTAATTTGATCTTGCGTTGGCTGTGCATCATGGCTCCTTTCCTGGGGCAAGCTCGTCGTGATGAACGATCGCGCACTCTTGGATTGCTGGCGTTAAGAGGCAGTTTCTTTATTGCGTTGGGGTTGTATTCGTGGCGATCGCTCCTCTTATACGGCTTCGCTTACATTTGCTTTATTAATATCTTGCGGTTTATGGATTGTTTTCAGCACACCTATGCAGTGTTTCAACTGGGGCAATCACTACCGCAATACAGCCTGGAGTACGAAGAATCCAATACCTATTCCAACCTGATGCCCGATCGCTGGCGTTGGTTAAATCTGCTATTTCTCAACTTTGGCTATCACAACGCCCATCATCGTGTGATTCATTGTCCCTGGTATTTGTTGCCTCAACTGGATGCAGAACTTTACCCATCAGACTACCGACAGCACATAACGCTCGATCGCTTCGTGAAAAACTATCACCAGTTTCGGATTCATCGTTTGTTTAACAATGGTGGAACGGTGATAGACAGCGAGCAGGGATTAGATCTTGACTCGTTTGTGGGTGCAGTAGGAGTCTCATTTTTGATTCTCAGAGAGCCTTTGGAATGGCTGAATTTAACCGTTTCAACGGCTCAACCGACTTAAACAGACTGGCTTGAACAACAATAATCATTCGCTACTAGGAGTCATCCGTCTATGGGTCGTTCCGGTTTGGGTCGTCTCTGTGTTGGGGCAAAGGCAGATATTGTCTTGATTGATTTTGATAACCTGGCGATTGGTCCCGTGTATGACCCAATTCGATCGCTGGTACATCTTGCCAACGGCAGTATGGTTGATACGGTGATCATCGATGGGCAAATTGTGCTGGAGCACAAACAGCTACTTGTTTGCAATGAAGCAGAGGTTCTACATAGCGCAAAAACATGGGCACAAGACTCTTGGGCAACCGCACCGGAACGCCATTGGGCAGGACAAACCATCGACGAACAGTTTCCGCGATCGCTCAAACCCTGGCAAGAATCGGTCAGCCCTCCTCAACTCCAACTCAATGTTTAGCTTTCTGTGGTGAGGAGGTCAGTTGAATTGCTTCCTCACACTTCATCAAGCCTTGCTGGAGAAGACATGGCTAAACTGCTGTCGTTGTCGCTCTGCCATCCAGCAGGTGATCTCCCACACATCAGCAACAGGCATTCCTGTGAAAGGTAGTGTCTGCATGTAGCCATCCCACAAAAACTCGGGTGTCATCGTCACTTGAGTCATGCCTTGTTGCGCCTGTGCCTGCCAAATCAGATTCCACCAACGCTCATGTGCTGCCAAAGCGGTTGCGTATTCGGGCGCACGGGGATCGGTGACTTGAGCATGTTGAGCATACCCAACGCGACAATGAATATGCATCGCTCGTTGAGCGCATAATTCTAGAATTGACCATTCCGTGTCAATCAGGCGTTCGCACACGACACACCAATGGCTAAAGTCACAAGTCAACTTCATCGCTGGAAAATGCTGCAACAAATCGCGTGTGATCCAGGGATTAAACAGCGATCGACTGCGGTGCGTTTCAAAGCTAATGGTGACTCCAGAGACGCGCTCCAATTCCAATGCACGCCCGAAGAAATCGACATTCTGCTGCCACGACCAGGCATCATATCCGCACATCGTTGAGACAAACAATGCACCCATCTCAGCCGCTTGATCAACTGTCCACTTCAAATCACTGAGATGATCGTCAAGGGTGCGATCGCCACGCGGTATCCACCAATCTCGTTCACTGGTGGGATCAGTCCCCGTTGTGGCTTCAGCAACAAAAGCAAGTTGGCGATCGCGCAAGTGTTGACGCAATGCCCTTCGCTGAGATTCATCCTTGGGAATGGGTCCCTCAATGCCGTTAAATCCAGCCGTAATGGTTTGCTCAATCAACTCATCTAGGTCGCTAGAACCCGACCACACGGTACGTAATATTAATAATTTCATGGATACCCTCGATCTAACTTTTGTTGACTGCCCAGGGAACAGTCAGCTTAAAGATCAGCTTAAAGATGCAGTCAATGCCCAGTCCAATTAAGCCAATCAGAATGATACCAACAAAGATTTCATCTGTCTTTAAAAAGCGTTGAGCCATCATGATCATGTTGCCTAACCCTGAGTTGGCTCCAACTAACTCCGCTACTACAACAAAGTTCCAGGCTCCAGCAACATTAATTCGCAAGGTGTCAATAATATTGGGCAGTGTTGCTGGAAAGATGACATGTAAAAACACATCTTTGCGGTTGACCCCCATGGTGTAAGCGGCTCTCAGGAAATCATTTGGGATAAATTTGACTGCATCGGCAATCATTAACGTGTTATAGAAGAAGCTACCCAGGAAAATAATCACCACTTTTGAGGGTTCTCCCAATCCCACCCACAAAATGATCAGTGGAATGAAGGCAGCCGCAGGCATGTATCGGAGGAGAGCAACAATGGGTTCAAATAGCCCCTCCATGCTTTTGAAAGTGCCGATTAGCAGCCCCAACGGAATGCTAATCAACGCGGACATTAGAAACCCCCACGCCACTCTAGAAATGCTTGTCAGCGCATGATGAATCAATTCGCCACTTTGCAATAGGGCGATCGCTTGTTGAATCACTCCAGTTGGAGTTGGGAGAAACAATGGCTCTACAAATCCTCCGTAGGTTAACAGTGCCCATCCCAACACAGGCAACAGAAGGGAGAGTGCCACCATCATGTAATAGAGCTGTTTAGGAATATCGCTACGGATCTTCCAAAATACCGATCGCCGTTGACGAGATGGAGTCGTCGATTGTTGCTCAGTTTTCACAATTGGAATGGATAGTGGCGTTTGAGTTTTCATAAAAGATTTCCATTTTGTTTGCGCTGGCTTGGGCATCGAGTGACCTTGGAAGATGCGATCGCTTGCACAGGATCTTGAGTTTTTGATCGTGAATGGTACTAACCAGCAACGGCTAAGATTTCATCTCGAATTAACTGCAAAACTTCTTGTCGTTTACACTGAAACAACTCAGTTCCTTTGATTGATAGGTCACGTTGATCGTCAAATCCTAACTGCACTTCAGCTTTTAGCTCACCTGGACGAGACGACAACACATAAATACGTTGAGATAGAAATACAGCTTCTTCAACATCATGCGTCACCATAAAAATGGTTTTGTGGGTTTGTCGCCAAAGCTGCAACATAAACTCTTGCAACACCTCTTTTGTTTGAGCATCCAACGCACCAAACGGTTCATCCATCAGCAAAATGTCAGGTTCATTCGCCAGAGCACGGGCGATCGCTACTCGTTGTTTCATGCCTCCAGACAGCGTTCTCGGAAGCGCATCTGCAAACCGAGTTAACCCAACGATTTCAAGGTAATAAGCCACCCGTTGTCGCCGCTCAGTCAGGGGAACTTTCTGCATCTTCATCCCAAATTCCACATTTTGAGCCACTGTTAACCAGGGGTAGAGTGTGTAATTTTGAAACACCATACCCCGATTAGCTCCGGGACCATCAATTGGTTTCCCTTCTAATAAAATCTCACCAGAAGTTGGTTCTTCTAATCCGGCAATCAGATTCAGCAGTGTCGATTTGCCACAACCCGATGCCCCAACCACACAGACAAATTCATTCCGGTAAACCGTGAGATTGATGTTCTTGAGTGCAACGATCGCCCCTCGTTTGCCCGGAAAGCTTTTGTAAAGATTGCGAATAACCAATTCAGAGTGATTCATGGTGGAACCTTTTATCCCTTCAAATACTGTTCAACAAAACCGCGATCGATATACGGCTCAATCGAGTCTGGCTTACGGGTGATCAGATCTTGTTGCAGCATGAAGTCGCCAATCACCTGTGAAGAGTACAACACTGATTCCATACTGTCTCCGGGTTCAAATGCTTTGAGACACTCTTCTGGGGTTAACCAGGAAAATCCTTTTAGAATTGTGTTGTATTCTTCTAAAGAAACGCCTGCTTGTTTGGCTTCAATGGGAAGCACCTCATCCAAATGTGTCTTGCGATAGTTCAACGTTTCATACCAAACGGTCATTAATGCCTGGATAGCCTCCGGTTGCTCGCTCAATACTTGATCGTGAACTACCAATGGATCGGGAATAATGCCTGGAATGTCTTTGCTGGAAAAAATTACCTTTCCTTGACCCGATTGCACAGCCTGGCTGACAAACGGCTCATAAGAATAAGCACAATCCGTTTTCCCCGCAATCAACGCTGCTGTGGCTGCATCCGCCGATTGATTAACGATTTCAACTTGATCCGCCGATACACCTCCCTGTTCTAACGCTTTCAGAAAGAGCATGTGTCCGACTGTTCCAATCTCGATCGAAGCTCGTTTCCCGACTAGATCTTGCATAGAGTTGATAGCAGGTGACACTAGGATAGCGTCTGCACCTAACGAAATATCCGTGATGGCGACAATTTTGGTTTGCAATCCGCCTGCTAAACCCGTCAACATATCTGACATTGTCATTCCAGCGACATCGACCTTTCCGGCATTAAATGCAGTCAACTGATCCGACAACACTGGAAACCAAATCACTTCTGCATTGATTCCATGAGCGGTGAAAAAATCCTTTTCCTGTGCAACCTTCCAGGGCATAAATCCTGCCCATAAATTCATGCCAATGCGTAAAGGGCGACTTTGGGAGTTTCCAGATGAGTTAGTTGATCGATCACTGCAACTGACGGTAGCGATCGCCGCCATTGTGGATAAAGCCGCAGATCGCAAAAATGAACGACGAGACAGAGCCGACAATGGAAGACGATCAGTCATAGGTTGATCCTTTTGAAATAGATGACAACTAAGCAGGATGGCGTGACACGTAATCTTGCATAAAGCGATTGTCAATCAGCGTTGCTATATCTGGAGGAGTGGTTTGCAACAGCTTTTGCTCAACCATGAAATCTGCAACGACTTTACCTGCATGAAGCAGCGATCGCGTCGTATCCCCTGGTTTGAAGGTTTCTAATGTCTGCTGTGGGGTCAGCCATTCCAAGCCTTTTTGCAACGTGGCATAGTCCTCTACAGAGACTCCGGCTCGCTTTGCCTCAATCGCGTAGGCTTCTTGTTGATGTTGATTGCGGAAGTCTAAAACTTGATGCCACACATCCACGAGTTTTTGCACTTCTGCACTGCGATGATCCAATAGGGATTGCTGAGCAACAACAGTATCGGCTATCAAGCCTGGAACATCTTTGCTCGAAAAAACAACGTTCCCTTTGCCACTATTGAGGAGTTGAGTGATGAATGGGTCGTAGGAATAAGCTACATCCAACTTGCCCGCAATAATGGCACCGATCGCGGCATCTGCCGCCATATTGACCATTGGTACAGATTGAGGATCAATGCCATTGTGAGCCAGAGCTTGCAGAAATAATAAATGACCAATCGTAGCGACCTCAACCCCTGCTTGCTTGCCAACAAAGTCTTGAACCGAATTAATCGAATTGGAGGCAACGATCGCATCTGCACCCGCCGATACATCAGGCATCAGAATTAGCTTACAAGGTACTCCATTGGAGTTGCTCATAAACAGATCGTTTAAAGTTAGATTAGCAATGTCGATCTTGCCTGCGTTGAACGCATTGATCTGATCTCCCAGGACTTGAAACCAAAGAATTTCGGCGTTGATACCAGCTGCCTTAAACAATTCCTGTTCTTCAGCAATTTGCCAGGGAATGGCTCCAGGCCACAAATTTAATCCCAATCGAATGGGCTGATCCGAGGATGCAGATGAAGATAGATTGTGCCGACTACAACCTGCGGTGATTAGCGTAGATGCAGTTGCTAAAGCAGACGATCGAATAAATGAGCGACGAGAAAACAGATGAGGCATACAAAATGTGCTCCCAAAAGGTGAACCAAACAATGCAGCGAACCAACACCAGCCAACAAATTCTAAAGAGTTGTTCGTCCTCCATCAGCCACAATCGCCGCACCGTGGACAAACACAGCATCATCACTGGCAAGAAACAGTGCAACGCGAGCGATATCATCAGGTGCGCCTAACCGCCCAACTGGGATCGATTGAATCGTGGCAACTTCTTCTGCTGTTGGGTTGCTTGCCAGATTAAATTCAGCCTGAAGCATGGGCGTTTGAATGGGACCGGGGCAAATGGCGTTAATCCGAATTCCTTTGGCAGCCCACTCGACCGATAGGGCGCGAGTGAATGCCAACACACCTCCTTTAGTGGCACAGTAGGCCGTGTAGAGCGACTGACCGACGATCGCTAATTCAGAAGCCGTGTTGATAATCACACCGCCCCCTTGCTGCACCATCGGCGGAATGGCATGTTTGCAACCAAAAAATACACCTTTGAGATTGATATTAAACAACAAATCCCAATCGGCTTCTGTGGTTTCAGTGATGGGTTTGAGAATCGAAATTCCGGCATTGTTATGCAATACGTCTAATCGCCCAAATTGCTGAATAGTCGTGGCGATCGCATCTACAACTTGTTGTTCTTGCGTCACATCAACTGCAATTGCGTGACCCGTTCCGCCTGTCTGTTCTATTAAATATTGAGTTTTTTCGGCGGCTTCTAAATTGCGATCAGCGATCACAACAATCGCCCCTTCACTGGCAAATCTCAAAGCAACAGCCTGTCCAATTCCTGATCCAGCCCCGGTAATGAGACTGACTTTGTCCTTTAATCTCACAGTCTTGCCTCAGACGTGTTGTGTTGGTGATGAGCATAGACCGGAGAAATTAAATGAATTGTGATGGCAGTTACATTATCTCAAAATTTTTACTAAATCCACAATTTTAAAGTTCAAGAGCTTGCGTTTTTTGTGTTTACGAATCAATTAATTCATGAATCATGAACAGAATAAATTTTTCATTTAGAAATCATGAATTTAAAAACTTTACATTTCAAATCACAATAAGCATCACCTGATGGTTAAAAACGGCTGTGCTAAAGGATTTGATGTATATTCAAAGTTTGTCTGATTAAATTATCCTAGTTTGAGCAACATCAATAGACGGATGCAGCGATCGCCTATACCAGCGTTATAACCTTTGCGATCAACGCGATCGCTGCACTCATCCAGATCAAATAACCCAGCCCGTCAGGCACATATCGCGTTCATAAAACAACAAATGTTTTGATATTTGATTCAGAATTTAGTAGGCGATCGACCGTTTAACTCATTTGTAGCGCAAGTAACGAATTATTTTCTCAGTCTTGAATAGCCTTGCAACAGGGTTGATTTACGTTAGTCGTTAAAACTTAGGAATAAGCAGTAAATCGCCTGGTTTCTGTGGATGCGTTGTGGCTCTCCCTAACCAATCAATCCCCTAACGCAATCCGTCATGTTGCATCAACGTATCCTACAGATTCCAAACATCATTTGAACCAATCAGGAGTTTTAGTATGCCGTTTGCTTGGGCTGCGGGTGTCCGTTGTGCTGCTGTGCTCAGCTTTGATGTGGATGGTGAGTCTGGAATGCTTCAGGCTGATCCTAAAAATAAGAATCGGCTCTCGGTTATGTCATGGGCACGCTATGGTCCTAAAGTTGGAGTCCCTCGAATCTTAGATATGCTTGAAGCAAAAGGGGTAAAAGCCACCTTTTTTGTTCCGGGTTACACCGCCGAACTCTATCCTGACTTGGTTAAGCGGATTCATGACGAAGGACACGAGGTTGGAGCACACGGCTATCTACACGAACCCGTGTCTACCCTTGACCCAATTCAAGAAGAAGCGGCCTTAGTAAAAACTTGTACCATCTTGGAGCAAATCACAGGTCGTAAACCCGTAGGATATCGTGCTCCTTTGTGGGAGGTAAACCCTTGCTCAGCGGAGATTTTAGCTCGTCATGGATTGATCTATGACTCTTCTTTAATGGATGACGATCGCCCCTACACCTTCTCAACACCTGCCGGGGATTTGGTGCAGATCCCTGTTCATTGGACAAACGACGATTGGGAACAGTTTGCCTTTTTGTATGAACCTCGCATCGGTAGTGGTGTCATCGAAAGTTGTGAAAAAGCACTCCAGGTTTGGAAAGAAGAATTTGATGGGATGCACCGCTATGGTGGAGCCTTTGTGTTAACCATGCATCCTGAATTGATTGGTCGTCCGGCACGAGTCATGATGCTAGAGCAATTAATCGATCACATGCGATCGCGTGATGGGGTATGGCTAACCACCTGTGAGGAAATCGCTCACTACCAAATCAGTCGCTCCGCTGCACTCGCCAGTACGGAGGTCTAGGGAATGACAGTTTCATCTCCGCTCGTCTCACCCCTATTCAAGAATGTGGGAGCGATCGCCTATACCTTCGCTATGTATGCTCTAGGTATTGGGTTGATCCTTGTGCAACCGTGGCAACTGAATGGGTTGGGTGTTGTTCTACTGGTTCACGCACTTGTTCTTTCCGCAACGTTTACCCACGAATTCATTCACGGCAATATCTTTAAAGATCGGCGGCTAAACGCCTTTTGGGGACAGGTGATGACCCACCTCAATGGGGGATGTTACGCCACTTGGGATGCCCTGGTCGAACATCACTTCAACCATCATTTGCATCATGCTGATTTTGTTGGATTTGATTTTCTCAAATACTTCAATACCATGAATCCGTGGCTCCGCTCCATTTATGTAGTACTGGAATGGTTGTACTTTCCTATCTTTGAATTTGAACTGCGCTGGCGGGTGATCTTAGCTCCCTGGCTTGAGCCTGAGAAACGATCGCTGCGTTGGCGAGCGATCGCATTGATGCTCTATCGTACAACTCTATTCATACTCCTTGCCTGGATTTCCTTGAAAGGATTAGTGCTCTATTTTGTAGCGTACATCTCGTTTGTCAACATCATGCGATTTGCTGATGCGTTTCACCACACATACGAATACGCTATCGTTGGACAAGCTTTTCCTAAGCGCGATCGCACCTATGAACAGGAACATACGTTTTCTAATTTGGTGTCTATCAAGTATCCCTGGCTCAACTTACTTTTTCTCAATTTTGGCTATCACAACGCCCACCACCACAACATGAGTTGTCCCTGGTATGAACTTCCAGAATTACACCAAAAGCTTTATAGCGAGAAGGGAGGGGGATTGTTACCGCTACCTCAGTTAGTTAGTAACTACCATCACTTTCGGTTGTATCGTTTGTTCTCTGGGCAAGGAGACGCCATTCTCGATGAAGGTACAACGCCTGGTTCGTTTACAGGTGGCGTTGGCGTTTCTTTTCTCACCCCTCCGTAGCAAACTCACTCCATGAGATTTAACAATGGTAATGCCAATTGCGACTGAGCAGTAAAAATTGCACAATATAAACCTTTGGAGCCCTTATCATTTAGGGCTTTCAACTGTTCTAATTTACGTGCTGTAATAATCACCCGATCGCCATGCTTGAGAACTGTTTCAGTGAGCGATCGCCCTAACCCAGTTGAGCTACCTGTAATGAACTAAACCCTTGCATAGTTGTTAGCCATGTTAATCTCCTGGAGATAGAAAATGTGACTGTATGTGAAGAAATTGAGTTCAGCGATTACACCAGATGCTTCTGCATGAAGGGGACAACGGCATCGATCGCTTTGTACATTTCAGGTGCAACATCATAGAAATTGAAGTGATACCCTTCTGACCACACCAATTCTTTTTCACTCTGCACCAACTCATAAAACTTACGGGCTTGAGCCGGAATCAAAGCATCATCGGTACTAAATACCAACACTGGAATTGTGATTTTAGAGGCTTGACTGATCGGATCAAATACCTCAACCCATTCATCCCAGGCACCCCAAAAAATCGCATTCTTCCAGTTAGGAATACTGCCACCACGATGCAAATCGAAATAATACTCACCGGGAGTGAGATTAAACCCTTCAACTTCTGGCGTGTTGGTAAAAATTTGAGTGGTCAGGAAGTCACCAGATTGCTCAAATCGCTGACGGGCATCTTCGGCTCGTTTTCGATTATGCTCCAACGTTTCCTTGCCCCAAAAGGGTTCTGCTAATGCCGGTTCGTACATCCAGGGAACCACCGCAGCCACGGCAGCGAGGCGATCGTCTTGAGCTGCAAGATACGCCGCATTGCCACCAGATGTGCAGATTCCCACCATACCAATTTTGTCTACAAAAGGTAGTGTTTTGAGGTAGGAAACTGCTGCTTGCAAATCTTTCAGTTTGCCTGCTACGTTCTCATTCTGGCGCGGTAGGCCTTCACTTTCGCCATAAGAGGCATAGTCAAACGCAAGAACCACAAATCCTTCTTGGGCTAACAGTCGAGCATAATTATCAGGCATCATTTCTTTGACAGAACTGATTGAACCCTGACAGATCAGTGTTGGATATTTGAGTGTGGAATCAAAATTAGGAGGTGTAAACAAATGTCCAACTAATTTCAACTCATCTCGCTGGAAACTAATTTTTTGTTTGGTGATGGATTGCATAAAAGTGTTGTACTTGAGGACGGATTGAGTCATTACATTCACTGGAGAAGGTTCTAAAGAGTTTATAGAGTCATGTATTGAGATAGCTGCATTGCCTGTTGCCGCAACCGCTGGGCAGACTGGGTAAAATCGTAGGTTGGATAAACCTCCAGTGCGATAGGCTCTCCCGTTTGGATTAGTCGTGTTTGAGTTGCAATCAGAGTGATTGAAGCGATAACAATGTGGTATGGGCTGATTGACTGACAAAAGTTCTGAAACCCTTGACATTCCCTGCTGTGGCTGGTGAATGGAATTCGCGCCTATCCGATCGAAGTCCCCTGCGCGGACTGGATGCATCCAGGTTTTCTGTAACCCGCGTCGGCGGGTTTTGTTCTTATAGCGTTCGACTGAGCTCACGCCGAAGTCTGCGATTTCAATCGCCAAGCATCAAAGATTTGTCAGGCAGTCAGCGGTATGGGACTTTGAAAAACATTATGAACTATTGCACAGATGCTGAATGAATCTTGGTTGGATCACTAACGCTTCCTCCAAAGCATCATTTGGTTGCTCAACATGTGGTAAGTGTCCACAACAATCAATGAGTGTAAGTTGAGCATTGGGAAGCGGTTGAGACAAGCGTTTGCCCCATACCGATGATGTAAGCTGATCACTTTGTCCGTGAATTAATGATGTTGGCATGGTGAGTTCAGACAGGCGATCGCCCAAGTCATCTGCATCTTGACCAATCGATTGAATCGTCTGGTATTTGGTATAACCATCATTGATTAACATCTGCTGTGCGAATTGTTGATTGATTGCATGTTCAGTTACAAAATTGCGATCGTTATAAAATAGAGAGTGAACTGCTAAGACAGCATGAGCGTAGTGTAAGCTGGCTCTTGTAGAAAAGTCTTGTAGATTTATGCTCCCTCTTGTAAATTCTGGCGATTTTTTGTAGACGATTTAGAGGCGATCGCGGTATTGTCGCGGGGTCAGCATTGTGTGCTTACGAAACGTATGAGTGAAATGGCTCTGGTCATAAAAACCCAACTGCTGACCGACTTCAGCAATTGCAAGTTGTGGGTTCGATAGAAGCTTTCTAGCTTGTTCAATTCGGCATTTCATGACATATCGATGAGGAGGCATTCCGGTGGTTTGTTTGAACCGCTTGCCAAAATGATGCGGACTCATACTCGCAACCTTGGCTAAGTCAGCTAATTCTATTTCTTGTTCTAAATGGCTTTGAATGTAATCTATGACCCGCTGCAACTTAGCTTGCGGCAAATCTTGAGGAGTGTTGGGATTGCGAACGGTAATTGTGCAATGCTGACGTAACAAATGAACCGCTAACACATTTTGCAGCGATTCAACGTAGAGCTTGTTAAACAGAGTACCGCTATTCAATTCTGCGATAAATGCTAGCGCAAGTTGTTCTAGAAACGGGTCACGAGTTGCAAATCGATCGATTAACTCAATTTGCTGGGGTGGTTTTTCAAAACTCTCGATCGCCACTTGTTCAAGGTGTGAGGGCGGTAAATAAATTTCTAACAGCTCAACCTCTCTGTCCCAAAGCCACTCAGGAGCGTGCTGAGCAGGTACAAATGTAAGCCCACCCGGATAAGAGGGGCTTCTCATCCATTTACCACCCTCCAACCGCCGTTCTAAATGATCAGCATTAGCAATATGAAAGATGATGCAATGGTCTGGTTGTCTAGAATAAACAACGCGATCGGGAGGTGGTGGACTCACATCTCGACAGACTCGAAAACTATTCCATGTCAGCTCTATCGGTTCATCAGTCAGTTGCTTTAAGGACGAAGGCATATGTTGCTCTTAAAACTTGATTGTGGAGTTAGTCATTACGTTGGCGATGATTAGACGATTTGGATGTTGTGAATACATTACTTCAAGGGATACTTAACTTTTGCGCCGCAGTCTATCACATTCTTGTCGCCTAGAAATTCATATGATCTACTCAGTATTAAATGTCAAACCCCTACGGCTCTTGATGGGTTAATCACAAATGACAAGTTTTGTTGGATTCGTCCGCAGAAGAAGGTTGATGACAAGGTGCGCTTTACGCTTGTTCCCCTGTTCAACTTTCGGGAACCACTTCATACATCTAAAATCTGCTTGATTCTATCTTTGGTTTCACAAGCTGCTTTTCTAAGTTCCTCGTGGCTTGATCTTTGTAATCGCTCTAAACCATTGTCAATCTCTTGATCACCTGGATAAATCACGTGAGCAAGGTTCTTGACAGCAAGAAGTTGGTGCTTAGGCGTTCCTTCATATAATTCACGCAACACATAATTGCGATAAATACTTAAGTAATGATTGCTGAACTCAAGAGCACACTGACACAGCGATCGCAACTTCTGCCGCTCGGCTTCTCCATCTGGGATGAGATAGTACCAACGATTTCGACACTGTTCATACATCTGCTCAACTAGAGGTGTCCATTGATCATTGATGTGCGTCTTATATAGTTGAACGGCTTCTCTCTTGCTATCGACATACTGCTGAGTTTGGTAAGCCACTAGTGCTGTTGCGATCCATCCCACAGTTGCAATCAACCATTTACTACTTGGACGCTCAATGCCATCAGCACAAGGAATTGTCTGGCGATCGTACCCATAAAACTCTGCTTGAATGTCTGGGTAATTCAGAGGGAAAACTAAAACTTCTGTTGCGCGTGTAACCATTAGGGATGCTTGAGGTGCTCTCATTGCCCACCTCACCCAGTCATCGGAGGCAAAGGTTGGGATTTGGTCACGAATATCCTCACCGTAAAGAAATTGAGTGGAATTTTTGAAATTTAAGGCAATCCCTGCATTTTCAGCTTGATGAAGATCAAGTTCGGCACCAGGTTTGATTTCCAGAAGCACAGGGCTGATTTGGGCACACGATTGACTGAGACTTACGGCTGTTATGGCTTCTACTGGGCTACTAAATCTCTCTTTGAAGATGACATACATATCGAGGTCACTATTCGTAACCGTGCTTCGGTTCCCAAAACTACCCTCTAGATAATAGCCCCGAATTCGGCCTAAAAAAACTTTTTCAAATACACCAATCACGCCCTGAAGAATCTGATTGATTTTGGGATGCTCAGTGATATAGGCAAGCGTATATAGTTCAGTACTCATGAGATGTCCATTCTTGATGACTCTGCCAATCCTAACTGAACTGTCATTACCCCACCAACTATCTCGATCTGCGTCTATACAGTAACTTTCTATTTGTCGTGTAGACACATTGGTGTCGTTTAAGGAGTAAAACTAAACCTGGCTTACTTTTCAGCCTATAGTCAGCGTGGCAATTCTGATAATTTAAACGTTAAGTTTCTGAGTGAACTTTCTCTGCAATTTTGTAATAGGGAGGATTTTGCTCAATGGCATGAATTTGTCTTGATGTCCTTTAATTTGGCACTGTACAACCGTTTCGACAAACTTTTGGTGAGATTTAAGACTGCACATTTTGCCGCTGTGTAGTCAGGCATCATGGCAAACGGTTGTAATAATTGAGCACTCGCAATATTGATGATGCGTCCCCATCCCAGCGTTTCCATGTGAGGTTTCAACGCATTGATCAGACGGACAATCACCAGCACAACACCGTCATACATCTGCGCCCAGTTCTGATCATTGACATCATCCCAGGTTTCGTAATAGCCAATCAGCCCAGCATTGTTGATCAGAATATCCACTCCACCAAACGCATCACGGGCATCCTTCGCAACCTGTTGAGCGGTAGTGACTGAGCCGAGATCCCCAATGACCACAGCGGCTTTACCTCCCTCTTCTCGAATATCTGCGGCAACGGCTTCAGACCGATGGCGATCGCGGTCATGCACAATCACATAAGCACCTTCGCGGGCAAGGGTTTTAGCAATCTCAGCTCCCGTTCCTGTACTGGAACCTGTGACTAACGCTCGTTTGTCTTTGAGTTGTAAATCCATTGAATTTTTCCGGTAATCGCTGTTGATTAATGAGTAGCTGCCGTCGTTCCTGCGCCATACACCTCGCCACCATCAGCAAGCAGAGTAAAACCTGTCATGAATAGGGCAAGGTCGCCAGCGGCAAACGTCATCACACAAGCAATATCATCGGGTTCAGCTAAACGTTTTGCAGGGAACGTAGCTGTAAATCGGTCGCCAATGGAACCCCCTGTTTGAGCATCAACCCGTTCCATTACAGACAGCATTCCGGGCGATCGCGTCAATCCTGGAACCACGGCTAAAACGCGAATATTATGTTGAGCAAACTCGATAGCTAACGCGGCGATTATGTGCCAGGGGAATAAAAATAGTAACCCCTTTTTTTGCAGAATTTTACGCTTGTGGTGCCGCGCCACGAAGTTGAAAGATACACCATTCTCTATGAACGTACAACAACTCAGAACGGACGGACAGCGTTACCGCCTTGCATATTCCAGACACGCAGCGTACTATCGATCCATCACAATGGCTACTGGCAAGCCATAGGACACAACTGGCTTGCCAAATCTATTTCCCAGGGTTACGAAGATATTCTGTAAGACATTTGAAACCTGAGCCAAAGCTTCTTGGAGTCCGTCAGTAGGGGAGGATTAGCTTCGGAGGAATTAAATCGTTGTCTCATTGGTTGACTGAATTTCTTATTCTCATCCCCCATGCAGTTCATGTCATTAACAGCATGACTCACGACTTTCATGTGAACAGAGTTTTATGATTGTCTTATCTGGAATTACGATCCAAAGCAAGATCTATGAGAGCTCGGCATCTTTGGTATATCGGGGATTTAAGGAGGAAGATGGTCAGGCGATCGTCATTAAACTGCTCAAGCAAGATTATCCTTCTCCTCAAGAATTAACGCGCTACAGGCAAGAATATGCCATTACCCGGTTTCTAGATGTAGAAGGCGTAATCAGAGCTTATAGTCAGCAGGACTATCAACGTACACTTGCTATTCTTCTGGAAGATTTTGGGGGGGAGTCCCTAGAGTATTGGATACGGCAACGCCCAGAAGCTTTCTGCCCCATGCCTGTCTCTAATTTTCTTCCTCTTGCCATTAATCTCAGCAGCATTTTAGGCAAAATTCATGCGGCGGGTGTGATTCACAAGGATATTAATCCTGGCAACATCGTTCTCAATCCAAATACTGGCGTTGTTAAAATCATTGACTTTGGAATTGCAACTCAATTCAACCGCACCAATCCTACGTTCAAAAGCCCGCATGTATTGGAAGGTACCCTCGCTTATCTCTCTCCAGAGCAGACCGGGCGGATGAACCGTTCAATTGATTACCGTACCGATTTTTACTCGCTTGGAGCGACGTTTTACGAATTACTCACCGGACAAGTGCCGTTTCCAACAACAGATATTCTTGAACTTGTCCATTGTCATCTTGCCAAGCAACCGATTCCGCTACATGAATTTGAGACTGTAGGGCGTGGGGTGTCGAGAATGGGGGATGAGTCATCATTTGTAGTGAATGCAATTCCCAAGGCAGTTTCGGATATTGTGATGAAGTTGATGGCAAAGAATGCAGAGGATCGCTATCAAAGTGCTTGGGGAATTAAAGCAGATTTAGAACGTTGTCTGTGTCAACTTGAAGCAACAGGATGGATTGATGATATTCAACCAGGTCTACAGGATGTTTCCGAGCAGTTTCACATTCCCCAAAAGCTGTATGGGCGTGAAGTGGAGATAGCAGCATTATTAGCAGCGTTTGACAGAGTAGCAGAGCAGGAGAGTGCAGGAGTAGAGGAGTATGGGAGTAGAGGAGTAGAGGAGCAATCTAACATTCCCCTCTACCCTTCCACCCCTCTACCTCTCCAACCTACCCATAGCAAGTTAACCCTGGTCTCTGGCTATTCTGGTGTCGGCAAGTCAGCGTTAGTACAAGAACTTTATAGACCGATTACAGCAAGGCGTGGGTATTTTACCTCTGGTAAATTTGATCAGTTGCAGCGTAACATTCCCTACAGTGCCATTGTGGATGCCTTACGAAAACTGGTGCAGCAACTGTTGAGTGAACCGGATCAGCAAGTACAACGGTGGCGATCGCACCTCCTCAATGCGCTGGAAAGTAACGGGCAACTCATCATTGATGTCATCCCTGAAGTAGAGCTGATTATTGGTGAGCAACCCCCTATACCAGAAGTTGGGGCAGCAGAAGCTCAGAATCGTTTCAATCGAATCTTTCAGCAATTTATTCGGGTGTTTTGTTCCCAGGATCATCCACTGGTCATCTTTCTGGATGATTTGCAGTGGATTGACTCTGCTACGCTGAAGTTAATTGAGCTGATGCTGCTCGATGAGCAAACTCAAGCCCTGTTTCTAATTGGAGCTTATCGTGACAATGAAGTTACTGCTATCCATCCACTAGCATTGTCATTGGAAAACTTACGAAAGCAAGGGGTCGTACCTCATAATATCGTTCTATCCCCCCTAACGCTGGAACCACTGAATCAATTAATTGCTGAGACACTACATCAAACTGTTGACACGGTTGCTTCTTTAGCCGAGTTAGTGTTGCATAAAACCGAGGGCAATCCCTTCTTTGTGGGTGAATTTTTGCGATCGCTATACAGTGAAAATCTCTTAAACTTTGATCTTGAACAGCGAAACTGGCAGTGGAACATTGCTCAAATTGAAGCTCAGAACATCACCGATAATGTAGTGGAGTTGCTGCTGTTCAAATTAAAGAAACTATCAGAAGACACTCAGCAGCTACTTCAATTAGCCGCCTGCATTGGAGCTGAGTTTGATTTAGAGACATTGGCGATCGTATCGAATCAATCGCCTCAAACAATTTTCCAGAACTTATTCCCAGCAGTACAAACCGGACTCATTCAGCCTCTCTCTGAATTAGATGAGAACTTGTTAGTTCAAGAGTATAAGTTTTTACACGATCGCGTTCAGCAAGCTGCTTATGCTCTCATTGATGAGTCGCAGAAACAAGGGGTACATCTGCAAATCGGTCGCGATTTACTCGAAAGGACGTTGCCAGAACAACTAGCAGAGCGGTTGTTTGAAATCGTTGACCATCTGAATTGTGGAACCGAATTAATTACGGATCAATCTGAACGGAGTAAGCTTGCCGAACTGAATTGGCAAGCTGGTCAGAAAGCGATGGCAGCGATGGCTCATGAAGCTGCTTTTAAGTATTTCAATACAGGGCTTAAACTCCTTGATGTAGAGAGTTGGCAGCGTGAGTATAACCTGACGTTAGCGTTGTATTCAGAGGCAGCGGAGGCAGCATACCTCAGTGGTCACTATGACGAAATGGAGCAGCTCGTAGACGTAGTACTCAGCCATGCAAAGACAGTGCTTGACACCGTGAAAGCTTACGATAGCAGAATTCAATCATGGCTATCTAGGGGAGACCCGAAAGAAGCCCTGAAAGCTGGCTTGAAAGTGCTGCAACGCTTGGGAATTCATTTAATGGAATCTCCCAGTCAGTTAGATGTTCAAGCTGGATTAGAAGAAACCGCTTCACGGTTGGCTGGACGGGAAATCGAAGATTTGATTGATCTGCCAGAGATGACTGAACCTCTACCACTGGCAGCAATTTACACATTAGTCAGCACCGTGGGTTCAGCTTTTAATGTGAAACCCGCTTTGATGGTGCTGATTGTTTGCAAGATGGTCGATCTATCGATTGCCCATGGAAACGCGATCTGGTCAGTTCTGGGTTATGCTGCCTATGGCATGATGCTCTGTGGCGTTGTCCAAGACCTTGAGCTGGGTTATCGATTTGGCCAACTATCCCTCAATTTAGCGAAGCGATTGAATAACAAGAGAGGGAACTGCAAAGCATTACTGATGGTGAATTTCCATATCATTCACTGGAAAGCTCACCTTAAAGAGACATTCCCTAGTCTAGTGGAAGCTTATCAAAGCGGGATAGAAAGTGGAGAGTTTGAATTTGCAAGTTATTGTGCATTTAGCCTCTGTTATTGCCCCTTTTTTGCAGGACAAGAACTAACCGAACTGGAGCAACAAACCGCGATTTATCGGAAAGCCACTGCTCAAATTAGACGAGAGACTGCTGCTACCTGGCTCGCTATGTTGCAGCAAACGATCCTGAACCTGCAAGGGCAATCTGAAAACCCAAGTCACTTAGTGGGGTGTCTCTATGACGAAGAGCAAGCAATAGCACAGGCGATCGCTGCCAAGGATGGAACGAGTCTTCACTACTTTTATTTGAATAAACTAATTCTATGCTACCTGTTTGGGGAATATGAGCAGGCGGCACAAACGGCTATTTTGTCAGAGCAATATTTAAGTGCAGCCACAGCATTAGTTTCTGTACCTCCATTTCATTTCTATGACTCCCTAATATTTTTGAGCTTATGGGCAAATGCTTCCGATGCTGAGAAGGAAAATTGGCTGAATCGCGTTAATGCCAATCAGGAGAAGATGCAGACATGGGCACACCACGCCCCCATGAATTTTTTGCATAAATTTCAGTTAGTTGAGGCAGAGAAAGCGCGAGTTTTGGGTCAGTTTTTTGAGGCAGAGGAGCTTTATGAACAAGCCATCCAAGGGGCTAAGGAAAATGAGTATCTTCAAGAAGAAGCATTAGCCTATGAGTTGGCTGCCAAACATTACTTGGCTCGTGGTCGAGAAAAGTTTGCTCAACTCTACATGAAGGAAGCCCACTACTGCTATGAGCGGTGGGGCGCAACTGCAAAAGTCAATGATTTAGAAACTCGCTATCCACAGTTTTTTCCTCAATCGCTGAATGTGGCTCCTATACCAGTTCGTACCACTACTGGAACGATGTCTAACACCTCACAGGTCGCTTTCGATTTAGAAACCGTGATACGAGCATTCCAAGCCATCTCTCGTGAAATTGAACTGGAGCAGTTGCTCCGTTCGTTGATGCAGATCTTGATTGAGAATGCTGGCGCACAAACTGGATTCCTGATTCTTGAAGAATCAGGAGAATGGACAATCGAAGCGACTTGTGAACTCGTTGATGGTGAGCAAGGTTGCACTACACAAGTACTGCAATCAGTTCCAATCGCAAATCGCTTACCTGAATCAATTGTTCATTATGTGATTCGCACGCATGAATCTGTCATCTTAAATGATGCAACTCGTGAAGGTAATTTCATTAATGAGCCCTATATTCAGCAGAACCAGACTCAATCCCTTCTTTGTTTGCCACTGTTGAATCAAAATAAGCTTGTTGGCGTGCTGTATCTAGAAAATCAATCAGTAACTGGGGTATTCACAGCAGAGCGATCGCAACTCTTGAATTTGCTCTCGACTCAAGCGGCGATTGCGATCGAGAATGCCAAACTATACTCAGAGCAGCACGCTAGCAAAAGTCGAATGACTCAATTTTTAGAAGCAATTCCAATTGGAGTTGCAGTTGTGGATGCGGTGGGTCGCCCTTACTACTTCAATCAACAGGCCACTCAGCTGATCGGCAAAGGGGTTATTTCTTCTGTAACAATGGATCAACTGACAGAGACATATCAAGCCTATATAGCTGGAACGAATCAAAAATATCCTACTGAACAACTCAATTTATATCGGGCATTGAGAGGTGAACGCACAAGAACAGATGATTTAGAAATTCACCGAGACAACACCATCATTCGACTCGAGATTTGGGGCACTCCTGTTTTTGATGAACAGGGCAATGTCGTTTATGGAATCGTTGCCTTTCAAGACATTACTGAGCGTAAACAAGCAGAAAAGCTGTTGGCTGACTACAACCGCACCTTAGAGCAACAGGTCGCAGAACGGACAGCCGCTTTAGTGAAAAGCGAAGCTGAACTACGCCAGGTCTACGATGAGCTTCGCTTACGAGAAGAAGAATTACGAGTGATTACAGACGCTCTACCCGTTTGCATCACCTATGTCGATGCCAACCAGCGTTATCGATTTGCCAACCGTACCTATGAGGAATGGTTTCACCGTAGTCCAGGTGAGATTCTGGGTAAGCATGTTCGCGAAAATTTGGGTGAGGCGTCTTATCAAGTGGTTCAACCCTACATCGATCAAGCACTGGCAGGGCAAATCACAACCTATGAGGCAGAAATTCCGTGTGTGTTTGGCAAGAAATATATCAGTAACTCCCTTATCCCTGATATCGATTCTAATGGTCAAGTGAAAGGATACTATGGTTTGATTGCCGATATTAGCGATCGCAAACGTGCTGAGGATTCCTCAATTTTGGAAGAGCGCAACCGTATGGCACGAGAAATTCATGATACATTGGCACAGTCCTTTACTGGCATTCTGCTGCAAGTAGGAGCGGCGACACAGCTGCTGTCTAATGATTCGGAGACAGACTTAGCACATTTGGAAATACTGGAAATCATTGATGAGCTAGCCCGCACTGGGCTAGCTGAAGCGCGTCGCTCCGTGGCGGCTCTCCGTCCTCAGCTGTTGGAAGAAGGTAATTTACAGGATGCTATGGAACGTCTTGTTAATCAAATGCGAGTAACTGCTAATACTACTCTGATTTATCAAGCCCAGGGTGAGGCCTTTCCTCTGCCAGCTGAAGTAGAAAATCATCTACTCCGAATTGGACAGGAAGCATTAACCAATGCCATGAGATATGCAAATGCAAGCGAGATCTTAGTTGAGTTGATGTACAACAGCACCCAGTGCCTTTTACGGATCAAAGATGATGGACAAGGCTTTGGGGTTGGTAGTATCTCATCAGGTAGTGGTTTTGGTTTGCTAGGTATGAGTGAACGGGCAGAGCATATTGGCGCACAATTGACGATTCAAAGTCAACCTGGACAGGGAACAGAAATTACTGTCATTGTTAATCGAGCGTGAGAATGACGATGAAACAATCTACTTCGATTCGTGTTCTGATTGCTGATGATCATGCCATTATCAGGCGGGGACTGGCGACCATCATCAACCATGATTCAGAAATGACCGTCATTGCTCAGGCGGAAGATGGTGATCAGGCGATCGCCCTTTATCGTGAACACCAACCTGATGTCACCCTCATGGATCTACGCATGCCCAACATGGGAGGAGTTGAAGCCATTACTGCGATCTGTGCCGAATTTAAACATGCCCGAATTGCTGTGCTCACAACCTACGATGGGGATGATGATATTTATCGTGGCTTGCAGGCAGGTGCTCAGGGCTATCTACTTAAAGATGCTAAACCCAGCGAGCTTTTGAATGCTATTCGCGCCATTCATAGCGGTGAAAAATATATTCCACCCGCTGTTGGAGCAAAATTATTACAGCGGATGAGCAATCCAGAGTTAAGTGAACGAGAGTTAGGGGTGCTCCGTTTGATGGCACAGGGAATGAGTAATCAAGTAATTGGAACGACTTTAAGTATCAGTGAAAGCACTGTTAAGGCACATGTGAATCGTATTTTGAGCAAACTGGGAGTGAATGACCGTACTCAAGCCGTGATTATTGCCATTAAGCGTGGAATTGTTAATTTGTAGGTGTACTTAAGTGAGTTTCAAATTCCAACTTTAGTTGTAGTCAATCTTAGCCAAGAGATGAACTAGACATTCATCACTCGATCATACAAAATTGTCGCCCTGATATGGACGACAAGAAAGAAGCCAATGTCTATATTGATATCTATAGCAACCGAAGAGTTGGTTGGGACGAGGTGCAGGGGTGGAATCCCTGGCTGGGAGCGTAGCCCCTAAACCCCCTTGTATTAACTGTCTCGACAGTTGCTGTATAAGTGCTGAAGCAGTTAGGTTGTAAGGTTTATGTTTGCCTTAAACAAACTCAAAGATGACTTACAACTACTTTAATAGCTTTCTAGCTATACCACCTTCAGAGCATGATCATCATCATGGTCTGTTGAATGCCGCTGTAGTGCTCGTTATGTATGGAGATTATGAATGTTTTCAGAGTGCAACTGTCTATCGATTAGTTAAAGCTGCCCAGCAAAAGCTGAAAGCTTCGCTAGGAGATCACAATTCGTGTTTTATCTTTCGTCATTTCCCTCAGCTGCAAATTCATCCTCATGCTCAGCGAGCAGCGGAAGCAGTGGAAGCAGCTGCAACTCAAAATCAATTTTGGCCAATGCATGAGATGTTGTTTATTCATCAACAGGAGTTGGCAAATGGCTTTCTGGTAGAGTATGCCCATCGTCTAGGGCTGGACATTCCTCGTTTTTTGCAAGATTTGTCTGAAGGAATTTATGTTGATCGCATCATTACAGACATTCAGAGCGGATATCGAAGTGGAATAGAAGCTGCACCAGCTTTGTTTATTAAAGGGGTTCGTTATCACGAGCGTTGGACGATTGAGCAATTGATAGCAGCTATTGTGGCAGCAATTGGTTAACGTTTTTGATGTTTATCCCGATGAAGGTTTCCATGGGCAGCTTTCATAACTTCAACTAGTTGTGGAGACATTGCAACTCAGTGAAATCTTTAACAGTTGAGAAAAGATAATGCAATTGATCATTGAGGGCGATCGCGATCTAAGCATTACACAAGCGTTTTACATCGGTGAGGACACAGATAAAATTCGTACACAACACCCTCGAACACAACATATCTAGAAAACCTTGTGTAGAGCATCCCGTTCTAGTCAGCGTTTCGCAAAACGTCGCTACAAAATTCATGTATTGGATTAGCAATACCAAGATATCCGTTCATTTTATCCCGACTCTTTATACATCGAAGCTCAATTCACTGGAATTTTGAAAGCCCATCAGGGCACCCATAATTCAGTCACGCTTCAACTCAAAGAACTTGAGTGGTGCGGATTGAGCAAGCACAGAAGAATGAAATTAACCGAGGTGGGTAACAAGCTCATCGACCTAAAGCCAACACTAGACAACAGCTAAAACGAGAACACCCGATGAAAACGCAAAAAGTATGGTTCATTACCGGAGCCTCCAGAGGCTTTGGGTTCGAGATTGCTAGAGCAGCCCTGGAAGCAGGCGATCGCGTCGTAGCAACAGTTCGTAGTCAGCCCGGACAACTCGCCGCCATTTTGGATAATCACCCGGAACTGGATGTAGTGCAGATGGATGTCACCCAGGAAGACGAGGTAAAAGTGGCAGTTAAACGAGCCATTGCCCGTTTCGGTCGGGTTGATGTCTTAGTCAATAATGCCGGGTATGGCATGGTAACGGCGATCGAAGAAGCCACAGATGCCGAAGTTCGCAAACAGTATGACACCAACGTGTTTGGGCTACTGAACGTGACTCGTGCTGTGTTGCCGTACCTGCGTCAGCAAAAGTCTGGGCACATCATCAATATCTCATCGTTGTTTGGCTACGATGCCATTCCAGGTTGGGGATTATACGGCTCTACCAAATTTGCGGTTGAAGGTCTTTCAAAAGGGCTGGCGGTCGAATTGGCACCGCTCGGCATCCACGTTACGGTAGTTGCTCCTGGTCTGTTTAGCACCGACTTCCTCAGCACTGACTCCTATGTTACGGCTAAAACCATCATCGCCGATTACCAGGAAACCGTAGGACCGATGCGGAGTGGAGCTGATGCGCTACACGGCAACCAACCCGGTGATCCGAAAAAGTTTGCCCAGGTGATTCTCCAAGTTGCCAATACGGATCATCCTCCGCTGCACTTACCTGTCGGAAAGGACGCGATCGGGATGTACCAAAACAACGCTGCAAAAGTAGCACAGGACATCGAAGCCTGGTTGCCCGTTGCGACCAGCACCGACCATGACCACCGTGTTGCGGCTTAGCCATCGCCTGACTTGCATCATTTGCCCATTCATTCTAAAGGAGCTTTACCATGAGCACTGAACAAAAAGTTGCTGTAATTACTGGCGCGTCGCAAGGGATCGGCGCAGCTCTTGTTAAGGCATACCGCGATCGCAACTATCGAGTGGTCGCCATCTCACGCTCAATCGAGTCATCTGACGATGATGGAGTCGTGGTGGTGTCCGGTGACATCGCCGATCGCAAAACGGCTGAGCGTGCAATCATCGAAGGCGTAACGCGATTTGGGCGCATCGACACCCTTATCAATAACGCTGGCATCTTCATCGCCAAACCGTTTACTGAATATACCGAAGCAGACTATGCGGCGTATCTAGGTACCAACATTGCTGGCTTCTTTCACATTACACAATTGGCGATCGCTGAGATGGAGAAGCAAGGCAGCGGTCATATCGTGCAGATCTCAACTAGCCTGGTGGACAACCCGATGGCAGGTGTACCCTCTGTCCTCGCATCACTCACAAAAGGTGGACTGAATGCCGCAACCAAATCATTGGCGATCGAGTATGCCAAGCGCGGGATTCGGGTGAATGCGATCGCACTGGGTATCATCAAAACGCCCATGCATCCCCCTGAGACTCATGCTCAGCTTGCGGCTCTGCACCCAATCGGTCATATAGGCGAGATTTCCGATGTTGTTGATGCCATCCTCTACCTCGAATCCGCCAACTTTGTAACGGGCGAAATCCTTCACGTCGATGGTGGACAGAGTGCGGGGCATTAAAGGCATGATCTACGAATTACGCATTTATCACGCCATGCCTGGACGGCTACCCGCGTTGATTTCGCGCTTCCAGAACCACACATTAAAGATTTGGGAGAAGCATGGTATCCGTCAGGCTGGATTTTGGACAACGCTGATTGGCGAGAGTGAGAGTAATCAACTCACCTACCTGCTCGCCTGGAATAACCTGGCTGAGCGTGAGGAGCGATGGAACGCATTCCTCGCTGACCCTGAATGGATTGCGATCAAAACTGAAACCGAGAAGAACAGTCCACTGGTGCAGAACATCAGCAATGAGTTGTTAGCACCAACCGCTTTTTCCTCAGTGAAGTGACGTTTAGGAGAACACCCAGTTAAGTCGCGTGTTAACTCAAACAACTTGAGTGGTGTGAATGGGGCAATTACCCCGCAGGGGGAACTGCTTCGCATCGCAGAAGAATGAAAAGTAACCGAAGTAGATATTCAACTCACAAACCTAAAGGAGATCAAGATGAATACCAATCCTGTCAACAGTCCCGACCTGAAACTCGAAGTCGTGATATTCAGCGTTTCTGATGTTGAGCGCACAAAGGCATTCTATGAAAATCTTGGCTGGCGATTCGACATCGACGTGGTAGAAGGTGACTTTCGCGGCGTACACTTTACACCGCCCAACTCAGATGCCTCAATTCTCTTCGGCAAGGGAGTCACTCCGAACAATTCTGGCTCCGTGCAAAACCTGGTTCTCGGTGTGGATGACCTCGATGCTGCCCGCGCAGATTTGATTGCTCGTGGTGTCAACGTCAGTGAAATCTTCCACTACCCTGGTGGTCCTTTTAACAACACTCTAGAGAACTCCCGTGTTACTGGGCGCGACCCGCAAGGTCGTTCCTACTTCTCCTTTGCTTCCTTTGAAGACCCGGACGGAAACCTCTGGCTACTCCAGGAAATCACAACGCGGATTCCGGGTCGTCTATGGGACACTCCACAAACCGACGTTGCCACCCTTGCCACCCTCCTCCGCGAGACGGCAGAGCACCACGATCACTACGAGAAGACTCACGGTGAGCATGACTGGTGGGACTGGTACGCACCCTATCTAAGTGCTCGTCAAAATGGCAGCAGCCCAGAAGAAGCTGCCGCCATAGCTGATCGCTACATGGAAGAGCTTTTGCCCGTTCTTTCGAGATGATTCGGCGGAATGTTTAGCCTGAGTCACGCAACGGACAGTCATGTTTCAGAAATGTTTCAGATCTGTTGCTACTAACCCCCACTGTCACCGTCCCCCTTGGCAAGGGGGACTACAGGGGGTCTACGGAGGCTATCAAGAGGTTTGGAACATTATCAAACGAACCATTTTGCAGCCAAGAGAAAACACGATGCCTAAACTAAACAAAGTACGCTACACAATCAAAGCTCGCACCATAAGTACTTTCGTCCTACTCTCAGGGCTTCTCGCCATACTCTTTGTAGCAGTAGTGTTACTGGCACCGCCCGATCGCGTGTTGGCGCAGCAATCGGCCCAGGCTAGCGCACAAGCCCAGGTCATGACCGTGGCAAGCGCGAGGGATATTCGCGGCCCTTCACCCTACATTGCGATCGAGAATGAACCCGCACCCAAGCTAATCGTCGATCCCCCGCTTCCCGAAGGGTTGGTTCAAGGGGTCTACTGGGCGCAATATCGGGTGGAGAACTTGCGTATCGTACCTGTATTTGGAGCGAGTGCTGTCCAGGTCTCTCCACGGGCTGGGCACCTGCACGTCATCGTCGATGATCTGCCCTGGTGGTGGGCGGATGCGAGTGACAACAACACAGTTGACATCGCGAACCTGCCGCCTGGTCAACACAAGGTACGGATCGAGTTAGTTGACCCTAACCACAATATCTTCCCCGGACAGGTGGTGACGCAGACATTCACTATACCTGGCTACGAGAGCGCACACCTGCACTAACGGAACCAGAGAAAGATCATGTTTGAAAAAATCAACCATCAACGCCGCCGCTTTTTGGGCATTGCGGACTCACCCATTGGACTCGCCGCTTGGCTCCTGGATCATAATGATGCGGGCGGACAACCAGCCGCAGCGGTCGTCGAGGCTTTGACCCGGACTACAAGCCCCACAGGCGAACTGACACGAGACGAGATCCTGGATAACATCACGCTCTATTGGCTGACAAATACGGGAGTCTCTGCGTCCCGTCTCTATTGGGAATATAAGGGTGGCTTTTTTAACACCAAGGGCGTATCTATTCCAGTGGCGGTGAGTGTCTTTCCCGGTGAGCAATATGAGGCTCCGCGAAGTTGGACTGAGCGGGCTTATCCCAATCTTATCTACTACAACCGTGTGGAGAAGGGCGGACACTTCGCAGCCTGGGAGCAGCCCATGATCTTTACTCAGGAACTCAGGGCGGCGTTTCGATCGCTGCGCTGAACCCCATATTAGAGAGAACCGTCAAAGTTCTCTAATTCCCTGAACCTATCCGAACGCAACAACAGGGAGGTCAGCACGTGCCAAAAAAAATTAATCATAATCGTCGCTACTTTCTAACAACTATGGTTAAAACTATCGCTGCCACCCAGCTTGGCATGATTGGCTGCACCACACAGCACACTACAACAACGGCTGAATTACCGATTGAAGGTGAACTACCTTCTCTGGACGGAGCGATCGCCTGGCTCAATTCACAGCCATTAACCGTTGATGAACTGCGTGGAAAAGTTGTGCTGATCAACTTCTGCACATATACCTGCATCAATTGGCTACGCCAACTCCCCTATGTCCGCGCATGGGCTGAGAAATATCAGGATCAGGGACTCGTTGTCATCGGTGTACATACGCCGGAGTTTGAATTTGAGAAGATTACCAATAATGTCCGCCGAGCTTTGGCAGACATGAGGATTGCCTACCCGATCGCGATGGACAACGATTATGCGGTGTGGCGTGCATTCGGGAATCATTATTGGCCAGCCCTGTATTTTGTAGACAGGCAAGGACGGATTCGGCATCACCAATTTGGCGAGGGCGACTACGAGCGATCGGAACGGGTGATTCAACAGCTATTGTCTGAGTCTGGAGCTAATCCTGTCAGCCAAGATGTGGTGGAAGTCGATGCTCATGGTGTTGAAGCTGCCGCCGATTGGAACAGCCTGAAATCGCCTGAAAACTACCTTGGCTACGAGAGAACAGAGCATTTTGCGTCTTCTGGCGCAGTGATCAACAAGCCTCGTTCGTATACTGTCCCCGCACAATTGAGACGTAATCAGTGGGCACTTTCTGGCGATTGGACCATTGGACGACAAGCCATTGTCCTGAATCAGTCCGGTGGACGGATCGCATACCGCTTCCACGCCCGCGACCTGCATCTGGTTATGGGCCCGGCTGAGCAAGGAACATCCGTACGGTTTCGCGTGTTCATAGACGGACAACCAGCCATTGCAACTCGTGGACTTGACATCAATGATCAAGGCGAAGGCACGGTTACTGAACAGCGGTTATACCAACTGATTCGACAGCCCCAGCCGATTAGCGATCGCCAGTTTGAGATCGAGTTTTTAGATGCTGGAGTGGAGGCGTTTGCGTTTACGTTCGGTTAATCACGCCATTAAAAGGTAAATAATATGACAAAGACATCCACACACGACAGCCCCATCCTCGTGACCGGAGCGGCGGGCGATATCGGCGGCATTGGTCGCCATCTCACTGCCATGCTGCTCGACAAGGGTTATACCGTACGCGCCCTGGTTCGACGGGAGGATGAACGCGCTGAAAGGCTGCGCCAGCTTGGAGCTGAGGTTGTGCAGGGTGACTTGACTGATTTGGACTCAATGCACCGGGCGATCGCAGGTGTCACTCGCATCTATTTCGGAATGTCTGTCTCTCCAAGTTATTTGGAAGCAACGGTCAATGTGGCTGCGGTGGCACGGCATCACGGGGTCGAAGCCTTCGTGAATATGTCGCAGATGACGGTAACGCAAATGAGCATCACAGCGACTACTGACAGCCCACAGCACAAGTTGCATTGGCTGGCAGAACAGGCATTAGCGTGGTCGGGACTGCCGGTTGTAACAGTGCGACCGACGGTTTTCCTCGAAGGCTTTTTTCTGCGTCTTGCTGCGGCTGGTGTGCGAGACAACGATGAACTGGCACTGCCGCTGGGGAACAGCAAGACCTCACCGATCTCGGCTGTTGATGTAGCACACGCTGTATCCGTGATCCTCGACGATCCTGCCCCGCACATTGGTCAGGTTTACAATCTGACTGGATTTGAATCAGCCGATTTGAACCACTACGCGCATATCTTTTCCGAAGCACTCGATCGCCCGATTCGCTATCGCGACGTGCCACTCTCTGAATGGACTGATACACTTCGCAAGTTTGGGGTACCAACGCACCTCGTCAATCACCTTGCCGTGATGGCTGAACTTCACACGCAGGGGCGATATGACCGCATGACAGATGACCTGTTTAAGCTCACTGGCAAGACGCCGACGAATATGTACGACTTTGTGAAATTGCACGCTGCTGAATTCACCCAAAGTCAAGTCGCGGCTCGGTCTAGCCGCAGGTGAACCGCAGTACGACGAGCTTGAGACGCGACTCGCTACATTCCCCCTCATTACCGTGCCCACCATCACGCTTGAAAGTGATGCCAACGGCGCGCCACACCCCGATAGCAGTACCTACGCCAGCAAGTTTACCGGCAGATACTCACATCGGGTCATCAACGGTGGTATCGGGCACAATCTGCCGCAGGAAGCACCACGGGAGTTTACAGAGGCAGTCATTGAGGTAGATGGGTATTGATGGGGCTTAGTCTGAATCGTGAAACGAACCATTTGCAGTAACGAGAAAACCCATGACCGAATTGAAAAAAGTACGCTACAGAACTAAAGTCTGCACTGCAAGTGTCTTCGTTCTGCTTTCGCGATTTCTGGTCGCGCTCTTGGCAGCAACGGTTCTGCTGGCACTGCCCGTTCACGTGCTGGCGCAGCAATCCGCTCAAATCAGGGCACAAACTCAGGTTGTTTCTGAGGCGATCGCAGACAACGCTATCCACCCCTTCCGTGTCCAGGTTCCACAAGAGTTGATCGATGATCTCCACCGTCGCCTCGTGATGACACGCTGGCCCGATCAGGAGACGGTTATGGATCGATCGCAGGGTGTGCAACTGGCGACGATACGGGATCTGGTAGACTACTGGCAAACGGACTACGACTGGCGAAACGCTGAAGCGAAGCTCAACGCCCTGCCGCAGTTCATGACCACGATCGACGGTGTTGACATTCACTTCATCCACGTCCGCTCCCGCCACCCCAATGCGCTGCCGCTAATCATGACCCACGGCTGGCCTGGCTCAGTGTTCGAGCTGCTCAACGTCATCGAACCCCTCACCGATCCCACGGATTACGGAGGGCGTGCAGAGGACGCATTCGATCTCGTGATCCCGTCCATACCGGGCTTTGGTTTCTCTGGCAAACCAATGGGCACTGGCTGGAGTCCCGATCGCATCGCCCGCGCCTGGGATGTCTTGATGAAGCGACTGGGATATACACGCTACGTATCCCAGGGTGGCGACTGGGGTGCGATCATTTCCGATGCCCTTGCCCGTCAGGCTCCTCCAGGTCTGCTCGGCATCCACGTCAACCGACTTGAACGCGCAGCGACCCTCCCACCGAATGTGGCAGAGGCATTGACCAATGGGCAGCCTGCCCCAACAACCCTGACGACTGAGGAACGAACGGTGTTTGATCAGATCAGGGACTTTTACAAGACAGGCAATGGCTATGCAGCGATTATGGGCACACGTCCGCAAACGATTGGATACGGACTCTCGGATTCACCAGTAGGACTAGCAACATGGATCTATGACAAGGTTGCTGACTGGGTGTTCACTCGCGGTGAACCAGAGCGATCGCTCACCCGCGACGAGATACTGGATGGCATCACACTCTACTGGCTAACGAATACTGGTACCTCAAGTGCGCGGATCTACTGGGAAAATAACGCCAACAACGTTGGTGCATTCGAGATCTCAATTCCCGCAGCAGTAACAATTTTTCCCGGCGAGATCTACCAGCCACCTAAAAACTGGGTAGAGCGAGCCTACCACAACCTCATCTACTATCATCGAGTGGATAAGGGCGGACACTTTGCAGCATGGGAGGAGCCACAGCTTTTTTCTGAAGAGGTTCGTGCTGCGTTCAGGTCACTGCGTTAGTTCAAGCTATCAACAGAGGTAACGATGGAAACAGCAGATTTGATTGTCATTGGCAGTGGTCAGGGTGGAGTTCCACTTGCGGCTGACTTTGCCAGAGCCGGTAAGAAAGTTGTCTTATTTGAGCGGGATGCGTTGGGTGGCAGTTGCATCAACTACGGCTGTACACCGTCTAAAGCCTTTCTAGCGGCTGCCCATGCCGCAGGTCGTGCCAGACAAGCGGCAAAGCTCGGCATCCACGCGCAAGTTGAAGTCGATTTTTCTGCGGTGATGGAGCGGGTACGTGGCATTCGCAGCCAGTTTAATCAGGGAACCCAACAGCGATTAGAAAGTGCAGGGGTTAAAGTCGTTTGTGCTGAAGCCACGTTCACGGGAGAGCGAACGGTGAGCGGAGGTGGGGTAACCGTGCAAGCTCCGATTATTGTGATCAACACAGGCACATCCTCCACCATTCCTGACATTCCCGGTTTGGCAGGAACACCGTATCTCACCAACCGCAATTTCTTTGATGTGCAGCAGATTCCGTCCCGGTTGCTGGTGGTTGGCGGAGGCTATATTGCTCTGGAGTTGGGGCAGGGAATGGCACGGTTAGGTAGTCAGACTGAATTGATTGTGCGGGGCGATCGCCTACTCGCTCAAGAAGAATCCGAAGTCAGTGCAGTGCTGTTGGATGCATTCAAGCAAGACGGAATTGGAGTGCATCTCAAGACAACCGTGAAGCAGGTTGATTACACGAACGGTGTGTTTACCCTGACTCTGAGTAATGGGGCGGCACTAGATGGAGACGCATTGCTGATTGCAACTGGGCGCAAACCAAATACAGCCGCATTAAATTCTGCGGTGGCAGGTGTTGAACTAGATGCCCAGGGGTTTGTCAAAATCGATGATCACTTTCAAACAACTTCCCCTGGAATTTATGCGATCGGAGATGTGGCTAAACAGCCTGCGTTTACCCATGTGGCCTGGGAAGACTACCGCCGCTTAAACGCCATTCTCTGTGGGGAACAGCGAACCCGTAGCGATCGCGTCTTAGGTTATGCCGTCTACACAGAACCGCAAGTGGGTCGCGTGGGAATGACGTTAGAGCAGGCTCAGAGACAGGGTATCTCTGCTCGCGAAGTCACCCTGCCAATGGCTCATATCGCCCGTAGCATTGAGTGGGGACACGATCTGGGGTTCTACAGCATGGTTATTGACACCCAAACGAATCTGATTTTAGGCGCAACGCTGGTGGGATACGAAGCAGCTGAACTGGTGCATGTCTTTTTGTCATTAATGGAAGCAAAAGCGACGTGGCAATTACTTGAACAATCGGTTCACATTCACCCAACCTATGGTGAAGCATTACCCAGTCTTGCAAGGCTACTGATTGGAGAGGATATGCCAACTTGTCCCAATATGTAAGCAAAGATTGGCTCATGATTACTGTGAATAAAGGTGGTGTTCCAAACCTGTTGATAGCCTCCGTAAGAATCGCCTGTAGTCTCCCTTATCAAGGGGGACGACGACAGCCGGGGATCAATAGCAACAGATCTGAAACACTATCCCTCAGTATCTATTCCCATTCCTAAAAGCTACTCCCGGTTCACAATGACAACGACTTCTGTACCTTGTCCCGGTTGGCTATGAATAACTAACTCACCCTTCATCTGCTCAACCCGTTCACTCATTCCCAAAAGTCCAAATCCTTCATTAGGTGGAATTTGGTTAATGTCAAATCCCTGACCATTGTCTTTGACTCGTAATACACACTGTGGCTCCTCACAAACAAGTTCAACTTGAATTTCAGTCGCGTGAGCATATTTAATGGCATTGGTTAATGCTTCCTGCCCAATCCGAAGTAAGTGATTCTCTACATCGGGTGCTAATGAGTAAGCCGTGCCAATGATGTTACATGTGAGATCTGTATTAGTAGACGATCGCATTTGAAGCGTTAATTGCTTGAGAGCACTAAATAAGTCTCCCTCTTCTAAAAGTTTGGGACGTAGTGCTGCTACTGATCGCCGAGCTTCAGCCAGCCCAGTCCGCGCCAACTCTTCTAACGTTTCCAAATGGGTTTGTGCTAAAGCAGGTTTCTTCGTAATTTGTTCAGCGGCAGCTCCGACATGCAGCAAAATACCTGTAAATGCTTGGGCTAATGTATCGTGAATTTCACGCGCCATGCGGTTGCGTTCCTCTAAAATTGAAGCTTCTTCGGCTCGTTTGCGATCGCTAATGTCTTGTCCAATACCGATAAATATGCAGTCAGTGAGTTGAACATTTGTCCATGTTGTGTCTACCCAATGCTTATCTTTAGTTTTGATTTTGAGATCTAACCAGTTGCCAGTTGCAGATAACATATGGTTTAAGATTTGTTGTTTTTGCTCTAAGTCAGAACAACATTCAGCAATCAAATCAATGTAGTGTAAGTCTGTGGTTGTCCATCCCAAAATGTGCTCACACTGCCGATTCACAAATTCAACCTTGCCCGCTTCATTGTAAAGCGTAATCATCACAGGAATGTGATCCACGATCGCTTGCAAAAGCTGTTTCTGTTGACTCAGCGTATCTTCTGCCTGTTTTCGTTCAATAATCTCTTGCTGTAGTTTTACAGTTCGTTCTTCTACTTTCTGCTCCAGGTTGCGGGCATATTCCTTCAGGTTTTCCCATAATAGGTAGCTATTGCTTGTGATAGCAGAGCCAATGAGGGCTAACAGCGGAGGAATAATAATGACCCACCAACCTGCTAGAAACAGCCCATAGGCACTAACAAACAGAACAAGTCCCAATACAAAAACTCTAATTGTGGTTTGGCGAGGCGATCGCGATGTCCATCCAATAACTGCCCCAATCGTAGACCAAAGCACAATCCACAGCGATTCCAATAAATCTGACCAAACCTTCAACAAGGGGCGACCATCCAAAGCTGCACTGAGCAATTGACTGGTTAGCAATGCATGAACTTCAGCACCTGACGGTGCTGCAATTGAGTCAGCCGTGTAAGAGATGAAAAATTTATCTTCGATACTCTCCGCCGTGATTCCAATTAAAACAATGCGATCGTGCATGAGATTGTTGGGGACATGACCCTCCAACACATCGGTCATTGAAACGGTGCGAAAATGATTTGGCAGTTTAGGGAAGTTTGACAAAATCTGATATCCACCTGCATCAACGCCAACATAACCGCCATCGTTGGGTTGCAAGGATGTAAATGTGGTTCGACCTAAGCGAAACTCTCCTTGACTGGCGTTCAATATTTCTAACTCAATGCCCTCACCTTCAAGATAGATAAAGGCGAGTCGTGCGCCTAAAGTTGCGATCGATTGTCCATCTTGGTTAGTTAAGTACACCAAACTGCGGCGAATGGTGCCATCGGTATCCAACAGGAGATCACTGGAACTAATTTGATTACGCTGCTCTAACACGGGTGTTGCTTGAATCACTTCACCTTGAGCCGTTTCGATGACCTTCTCAACTCCAATCAAATTAGGAGTCGAGGTAAAAACGTTAAGCAGTTCTTGATGACCGGGTTCGACAGGTAAATCTCGAAAAATGTCTAATCCAATCACTCTAGGCTGTTGCTGTTTGACAGCCAAAATTAACTGAGCCAGCACTGCATCAGACATCGGCCACTGTCCCATCTGCTTGATATCTGACTCATCGATCGTAACCAGAACAATTCGTGGATCAGCTGGTTCAAATGGGCGCAAGCGAAACATCTGGTCAAGTGCCGCTAACTCCATTAGCTGGAGTGCCCCTGCAAACCGCAAAATCAGCAATCCTCCAGCAACACCTGGAACAGTTAGTAAAACACCGCGCCATCGCCGAATGGTTTGGTTCAAGGTTGTCCACATAGGATAAATGCGATCGCTTAGTATAACTCGTCGTAAATAAGGGTGGGAATTCGGGGTGCAGGGGTGGAACCCTTGCCTGGGGACACAGCCCCCACACCCCCTGGTTTTATTTCCAAACCCTATCTGTGAATAACAGTACTTAGCAGAGTTATCTGGATCTGGCTGAATTAATCTCTATCATGGTATCCACCCCTTCAGAGTTCAAAAACTCACGCCATGCTGCATCGATCTCCGGGTCATTGGGTTGGTTGCGCTTCAACTCAAATAGAAGATTGAGGGCATCATACCAAATGCCATCCTCCTGATATAAGGCAATGCGCTGCCTGATAGGGGTTTGTTCAATTTGACGTAGACGTACCGGATCAAGCGCAGTTCGTTCTATGTTACTTATGACAAATTGATCAGCCATGCGACGGTTTGGATTACAGATAATAGCGAATACCCACATATAGGGTCTGCCAACCTCTAACGGCTCTGTTTGATCTGGCATCGGAATGCTGACGATATCAGGCGTATGAGTTAAGGGAATTGTAGTTCGATAAATGCCGCGTCCGTCTCGGGTACTGAGGCTAAATTCCGCAGTTTCAGCACTGGTTCTAGGCACATATACCAGAAATGTCGGACGCGCTTCGAGTGTTAAGCCTGTCCCAGTCATTGGGCTAAGGGGGATCAAGGGCAGGCTAGTTGTTTCTGAAATCCCGTCTTGAGGGCACGCATTCGAATTGCGGCGTCCCCCGGCTACTGAGCTACCTGGATTTCGCCGTGGAGGGGGAGAAGCCGTTTGATTGGGGGTCTGGTGAGAGGCTACACGTTGTTTACCTTCATGTTGCGTTGTGGCAGTGCCAGGAGCCATTGTGATGATGCTGAGAGCGATCGCCAGTTCCGAAGCCAGGGCAACGCCAATAGCGATAGAGCGTAACAGAGATTTGATGTAGACCATAGTTTTTAAAAGGTGAAGTTGTTAAAGGTTTTTAGAGCCAATTTCCTAACAGAACAAACGGTGCCCAGTAATAAGGAATCATGTAATCATCCTGCTGTAGTAGGCTTACCTGCGCCCGACGCAGTGCTTCAGCTTTCGTCATTCCGGGTTGAGCCAACTGATGATAAAACTCAATCATCAACAGTGCAGTGGAGCGATCGCTCACCGACCACAACGAGGCAAGGGTACTGCGTGCTCCCGATCGCACAGCTACTCCTGCCATGCCTAATGCGGCGCGATCGTCGCCTTCTGCCGTTTGACATGCACTCAAGACTAACAGTTCGATCGGGTTAAGATTGCCTTCTCTCGTTTGCAAGAGCTGATCTAATTGTTTGACGTTGATGCGCCCATCCCAGGTCAAGATAAATGTATCATCTGCATTTGAGCTAAACTGACCATGGGTTGCAAGATGAACAATGGACGACGGAGTAGAATCAACTCGAGTTTGAAACGAGTCATTGGTAAATGATTGATCTAGAAGAACCTGAGATGGAATTTCAGCCCTGATTTGATCAATTTCAACGCTGACATTCGGCAATGGCGGAAAGTTTTCGCGAGCTTGACTCACTCCTGCCAGTAGCCCTTGTAGTCGCATCTGAGTCAGGGGTTGGGGTTGCAACAGTTGTAAACCAGGCGTGAGAACAACAGCGTAATTTTCAATTAAATAATGCTGCCCATCATGGAGCACCGCCATTGGGATATTTCGCAGTAAGCCATCTGGCACAAACACGAGAGTCTTAATATTACTGGCTGCCAGTTGCGTTTCTACAGGACGCAGGAGTAGATTGTAGACCTGTTGAGCAGCAGGCATCCAATCTTCTAGAAAGGCAGTAGGTCTGAGCGAGTCGTAGAGTTGAGTGAGGATGCGCTCTACTTCGGTTTGAGGAAGGGAAGTTTTGTAATAACGCAGCGGTTGATTTGGCAACCCTACAATAACCGCAAACTGGGTCGGCAAAATGATCGGGTAAATGACAGCAGCGTGTGGATCAATTTGGTCAATTTCGACTGGACGAGCATTTAAACAGGCTTCTCGAAAGAAGTTATCCAATTCTGCTAACTGGAGTGCTTCAATCACCTCACGCGCTTGTTTCAGGTTTTCCTGACTCGGTTTTGCCCCCCCTCCTTCGGAAGGAGGGGTTAGGGGGGAGTGCAACAGCAGTTCTACAAACTGTCGATAAACCGGTTCGACACCTTCTCGAAACGAAAACTGCACCTCTTGATTGATTGCGACTAAATCATGGCGGAGAGATTGCAACGTTTTTACAGCTTCTCCATAGGCAACCGTTGCATTCTGCACATCTCCAGCAGCAGCACAGGGCTGCGTATTGTGACAAAAGATTCGTCCCAATTGCCACTGCCACTGATAAGTCACATCAGGTGCATCAATTGACTGAGCAATTCTCAGTGCTTCCTGTGTCAACGTTTTAGCACTATCCCACTGATGTGTTATTTCATACAGGCTTCCTAATGTGCCCAGGGCATACGACTCAGCCCGGCGATCGCCCATGCTACGCGCTTGACTAATGGCTGTTGCAAGATCCTGAGCTAAAGCACTGAAATCAAAAGATCCTTTTGCGGCGAGTTCTGTTTGTTTGTTGCCCCATTTGATTAAGCTTTGAGCCAAGTTGATGCGAGCATAAACAGCCAGACGACCAGGAGGCAAATTGGTGATTTGGGATTGCAGTCCTGGCAGCACCTGTTGCACATCTGTCAGTCGATCGGCTTCAACCAACAAACTAAATTGAACGAGTTGGACTTGCGTTTTGGTTGTGGCTGAAGGAGCCGTAGCTGCTGCCTGTTGATAGAACGCGAGTGCAGAATCAATTTCTCCTTGAGCGCGAGTTGTGTTGCCCAAACTGAGCAAGATCCCACTGATATTAGTTGCAGATTCAGGAGAATTATCCTGGAGTTGGAGGGCGATCGCTAAGCTTTCTTCCAAAACGGCTCGTGATTGAGGCAGACTACCAACTAACCGCAGCATCTTGCCTAGATTTCGCAAACCAGTGACCTTGAGCCATGAATTAGGTTGGTTATGAAGGGATTGCTCAATCTGGGTGAGCAGCGTTGTGGCGCGTCTATAGAGTCCCTCTGACTGCAATGCTCTTGCCTGATTGATCTGGCTGCCTAAAATACCACTAGTGTCATGGGTCTGACGGTAAGCTGTTTCAGCCTGTTGCCAGGTTTTCAGTGCTGTTGAGGCTTGACCCTGGGTGAGTTGAAGTTCTCCTTGAACGGTGAGCACTTGAGCCCGAACAGTTGAGGTGTTTGGATTAGAGTTTAACCCTGGAGCATTGAGCAGTGCTATTGAACGAGCGATCGCTTCATTGGCTGGTGCCCACTGTCCCTGATCAGCAAAGGCAGTGGCAAGGAAACTCAGCGTGAGTGCTTGATTGAGAGAATCATCCTCTGTTTCGTAGTGCAGGGCGGCTTGTTGCCAGAGGGCGATCGCCTGTGAAACCTGTCCCGCGTGATAATAGGTTTCTGCTTGCTGCATCAGTTGAACAGCAGGAGAACTTACAGAAGAATCTACAGGACTTGATGAAATCGCACTGGACTCGACATTCTCGGTCTGCCAATGACCAATTTCTTGTAATCCAACAGCAATCCCCACATGAAGGCTAACGGAAATTAACAAACCTAACAGAGCAACCTGTAGGAATTGCCGTCGTGCTTTGCTTGAAAATAGTTTTTGAATAATGGCTCTCCAATTCATTCGTCCGCCTCGATAATCCTCACTTATCTGCTGGTTCGAGTTCTTTCGGTCTTGATTAGCGGATGTTTAGATTTAGCTGGAGAAATACACGGTCATGGAACTGTCATTAAGAGTTTCGCAGCATTAGACCAGGGAATTTAGATCAGTTCACTTTAATTTAAGGATAATCTCACAAAAACTTTTGTATGACGTATGAAGTATATCCTTTGTGTTAATCTATGCAATTACATAATTTAAATACTTGCCTTACCTTAATTGAACCTCCGTTGTGAGCGTTTCTTCCATAATGAATTGAGCTTTGAAGTTCACCCAGCATCTCAACCAGTAGATTTAGGCTAATAGAGGATAAACGAGCTTATTAGGTGGGACGTGAACTAATTACAGTGAGCCTACTCAAGATGGCGAGAGTTTTATGATTTTGAATTGGGATAGAGAATTATGACTCAACCAGCAGTTATTCGTATTTTGATTGTGGATGATCATCTCATCGTCCAGAAAGGGTTAGCTGCCCTTATTAATGAAGAATCAGATATGACTGTCATTGGCTATGCTAAGGATGGTCTTGAGGCAATAAAGCTGTTTCGTCAAGAGCAACCAGATGTGACTTTGATGGACTTACGCATGCCTCAGATGGGAGGCGTTGAAGCCATCAGTGCAATTCGTGCTGAGTTTAACACAGCTCGCATCATTGTGTTGACAACGTATGATGCAGACGAAGATATTTATCGAGGGTTACAGGCAGGTTCAAAGGGCTATCTACTCAAGGATTGTAAACCGAGTGAACTACGGACAGCTATTCGCACGGTTCATACTGGAAAACAGTATATTCCCTCACATGTTGGCGCAAAATTAGCACAGCGGATCAATAATCCTGCTCTAACCGAGCGCGAAATAGAGGTACTTCGGTTAGTAGCCCAGGGCATGAGCAATTTAGAAATTGGCTCTACCTTAAACATTACTGAAAGCACAGTTAAATCGAATGTCAACCGCATCTTGAGTAAATTAGGAGTTAAAGATCGTACGCAAGCAACCCTTATTGCCTTAAAGCGAGGAATTGCGAGTCTATAAATATCGTCTTGGGTACGTTGCTTTCAACTATAACAACCTTTGTACGCCCTGTCTTCCTAATTCTCTTTCACTATTCGCCATATGAACTTAAGTTGGATAAAACCCTAGTACTTTAGATCACCTCATGACTGATCGTTGTGTTGTTCCAGATATAAACTTTGAATGGACGACAGATGGGGGTTGATTCTCTAGACTAGAAACAAATGATTATCATAGTACCCAAAGGGTTAATTAAGACAGGGCACAGGGGCTTCGTCATAAGTTCAATTGAACAGCGGGACCCTTGTCTAAGGGTGAGGTTCACTCATCTTCTTGTCTCGAATTTCTCAACCGTTACTCAAAAGATAAACAAATATAGTTGTAGCCACTTGGGTTGGTATGGGGCGCGGCTCCACACTTCCTCTGCCCTAAATAAAGTGGTTATAGCTATATCTCAACACCTTTTGATACGATAAATACTCTCTTTTTCTCAAGTTTCTGTTGAAGCAGTATATACACAGTCATTTTTGTTTATCTCTACTCAACTGCTTTGGTTTACGTCTTTGAAAAAGGTAAAAGAAAACAATGTCTCAACATAATCGTGATAAATTTTCCAACAACAAGCAGTTCTCTCAAGGGATAGCTAGAGAAGACGAAACTTGTGAAGATAAAATGCCAATAGAAAGTGAAGTGAGTACAGAGGAGCCACTCAGCCTGGACAAGCTTGCAGATGTTTCTGGTGGTATTAATCAAGAACTCGGTTACTTAAACCATCAACAAATTACATCCCCTTCATTTAGAAGGGAGCCTAATTTTCTGGAACCAAGCCCAACCTTTCCTGTTCCACCCTCTTCAGAGAGTTCCCCATAACTGTTGTAAATGCTGCTAGTGAGGCAGCCATTGCATGGCTTAGCTTTTCAAATGCAGCAGTATGCAAGTTGATTCAGTACAGAGAGTGCAGATTGCATGGGGTTCCACTTCCACACCCCTTACTTCACCTGAGTGAGTATCGCTATAGATCTTTTCTGGCAGTTGTTTACGTACCAGATAGTTTCATGTAGGAGAAAAGTCTAGCAGTTAAGTAGAAGCTGTAGTTGGTTTCTCCAGGCTGTTAGAGTAAATGCATGAATTCTGCGATCCTTGTCAATACGAACAGAATTCTGGAGGCTGAAATGAGATAAGTGGAAGGGTTGAGGCTTATCCTTTCCCAACTCAACAAAATTAATCATTGGGCAGATTCATCCCCGTCTAAGAATCAATAATGCTTGTTCGAGGTGCTGCTATGCGACCCCAGATATTGATAATTGAACCTAACTTAAAAATAGCCCAAGTTATTGAGATGGAGTTGACTTGTGAGGGCTATCAGGTGAATGTTATGCAGGATGGCATGGAAGGTTTGCTCGAAACCCGTAGGAGTAACCCAAATCTACTCATTTTAGGGTGGGAGCTAACAGGTGTGTCTTGTTTAGATATCTGTCAGCGGTTACGTTTAACCCACAGCAGTTTACCCATTTTGGTTCTGACGAGGAAGGATCAAGTGTGCGATCGCATTGCTAGTTTAGAAGCAGGTGCAGATAGCTGTCTAACCCAACCTTTTAATTTAGGAGAATTTGTTGCCACAGTTCGAGCATTGTTGCGACGGGCTCAACCAAACAACTCTGAGGTTCTTGAGTTCAAGAATCTGGTGTTGGATCGGAGAACGCGAGAGGTTCATCACAACTCTCAGCAAATTGAATTGACAGCTAAGGAATTTGATTTGTTGGAATATCTAATGACTCACGCCAAACGAGTGTTGAGCCGTGAGCAAATTCTACAGAATGTGTGGGGGTATGATTTTCTTGGAGACTCTAATATCATTGAAGTTTACATTCGCTACTTGCGCCTTAAATTGGAGGATCACCAAACAAATCGACTGATTCACACGGTTCGTGGAGTTGGATATGTATTGCGAAGCTAAACAAGTCCTGAATTAGGAAGCGGCTTGAATTGCAGCATCGCTTCCATCCTCCAGATTACTCAGGTAGCAAAAATGGCTTCATCCTGTTGAAAAGCTTTGAACTCCAGCGCGTGTCCACTAGGGTCAAGAAAAAACATGGTGGCTTGTTCTCCTACCTCTCCCTTAAACCGGACATGGGGTTTAATAATAAATTCCATTCCTTGTTGCTGAAGCCTGTTTGCCAAGGTCTGCCATTGTTGCATCTCTAAGATGACACCCCAATGCTGTACTGGAACTTGTTTTCCATCCACATCGTTGGTGGGCACTATAGCATCTTTAGATGAGCTTAAATGGGCTGTGACTTGATGCCCAAACAGGTTGAAGTCAATCCAGGTTTCAGAAGTTCTGCCAATTGTGCAGCCGAGAACGGTCTCGTAGAAATGGCGAGTAGCAGCCAAATCTTTGACAGGAAAGGCTAGATGAAATGGGCGAATGGTCATATTAGCTCCTCAATTGGTTAGGTCAAGGCAAGCAGTAGCCCCACAAAGTGTACTCGATCGAGGTCTATCCTAGCCGAACCATTGCCTTTGATCTAACCGCGTTGCCCTCAAGCGCATCCCGAAAGCCGGATGATGACCGCCGAGAGTTCATAACTGTTAAAAATGCCTAATCGGCTCACGATCGCCTTGATTGTTTTAGGGCTTGCGATCGCCAATTGCTGGAGAAACATTTGAGCGTGTTGGGGGCTGTGAATGAGATGGAACACTTATAGTCTCGTATAGTCTCGATCGCCTTCATCGTCTACTCCAGGCGAACTAACCCTTTTCTCAAAGCTAATGTTGTAGCTTGGGTGCGATCGCTCACACCCAACTTACTCAGCAAATTGTTAACATGAGCCCGCACCGTTCCTTCACTAATCTGCAAACTCACACTAATTTCCTTATTACTTTGACCTGCGACAATCAACTGCAAGACTTCCATCTCACGCGACGTCAGGTTTGGGCTGTTGATCCGAGCGGCTAGCTTGGCTGCAACGGCGGAGGGAATACGGGTCTGCCCGTTATGAACGACACGAATGGTATCTATGAGTTCGTCGGGGGACGCACCTTTGAGGATATATGCCATCGCTCCGGCACTTAAGCCTCGATAAATGTCTTCATCCGTGTCATAAGTCGTCAAAATAATAATCCGGGCATGACGATCGCTTTCTTTCAACAGTGCGATCGCCTGCACACCATCCATTCCTGGCATTCGTAAATCCATTAAAGTCACATCTGGGCGATGTTGGCGAAACAAATCTACTGCTTCGCGTCCGTCACTGGCTTCTGCAACAACAGCCATACCTGGCTTCCGCCCAATCATGGCAGCTAGCCCCTGCCGAACTACAGGATGGTCATCTGCAATTAAGATTCGGATTTGTGCTTCTGGATTCATAGCGTTAGCGTTACATCAGCGGTACAACAATGGTGACGGTTGTTCCCTTACCAATTTCGCTAGCAGTCGTTAAGCTACCACCAATCTGCTGCGATCGCTCCTGCATACTGATCAGCCCGTAGCCTTCCCTGCCTTGTTCATTGCATTTGTTGCAATCAAAGCCGCGTCCATTGTCCTGCATTTGTAATCGTACCTGGTTGGGTTGGTAGCTAAGTTCCATTTGAATCTGGCTAGCTTGAGCATGTTTGAGGGTGTTATGGGCTGCTTCTTGAGCGATTCGTAAGAGATTAGTTTCGACTTCGGGTGGCAGTGCGTAGAGCGTGCCCTGGATGCTGCAAGTTACTTGCACATCTGTATTGGTGATAAGGTTTTGCATTAAGCGGGTTAGAGCACCCGCCAGGTTAGTGTCTTCGAGAACCTGGGGGCGTAATGCCTGCACAGAACGACGAGCTTCTGCAAGACTGGCTTGGGCAAGATGACGAGCCTGGGCAACGTGAGCTTGGCGATCGCCTGCATCTTTTAGGTCAACATCTTCTGCCGCCTGTAATTGAATCAGAATACCCGTTAATCCTTGGGCGATCGTGTCATGGATTTCACGAGCCATACGGTTGCGTTCTTCTAACACCGCCGTTTGTTTTGCCTGATCGGCGAGATGCGTCATCTGAATCGCTAATGTGACCTGATGGGCAAGGGCATGAATCAGTTCGGCTTCCTCTGGCTTGAGGACTGATTTATTGTGAAATGCCAGACCCAGCAAACCAACGGGTTGATCACCAACAATCAAGGCTAAACAAACCGCCTCAGAAAACCCTTCTCGCTCAAACCATTCTGAGGTTCCAGGCCAAGCCATCCCACTCAACTCACCCGCCGTCAAAGAAGCGAGGGTACGCTTTTCACAGAGATATTGAAAGACAGGGGTGATATCCGCTGGAAACGCAGAGTGAAAAAGAGCTGGTTCGTCAGATCTCGCCTGCCAATAGAGCTGTCCATCCCCAATTTCCAGGCAGAGTTTTAGGGTTTTGGTGTCGGTATTGAGCAGAAAGATATGCCCAACCGCCGCCTGTACCTGCGTTGTAATTTCGTTGAGAACATGCCCCAAAAAGGTATTCAGGTTACAGTCCTGCGCTAATCGATCCAGGCTGTGTTTCAGCGCATCATTCGCTTTTGCCAGGTCTGTTACACGCGCCTGGGCAGCATGTTCCTGCTCACGAGCAATCACTTCGTTCAGCTTCGCGACCGCAACTTGCTTGGCTTCTTCTGCCAGTTGGGTTAACTCTAGGGCAAGCCCAACTTGCGTGGCGAGAGCTGTGACTGTCTCAGTAACAACTTGAGAGGGTCCCTCTTCTGTTTGAAACGCGAGCCCTAAATATCCTGCAACGCGATCGCCAATTTTGTAGGGAATGTCCCAAACCGATCGCTGCTGGTGAGGGCGATGATAGTCCCTACACTCTGGCAATGAACCTGCTTGATCATCCTCAGTTAATCGCCACAACGTTTCTCCGGTTGCTAAGCGTGTGAACCATCCTGTTGGATCTTCACGGGAGATCTGCTTTACAGCCGCATAAAACGGGTGGGTTTTTAACCGCTCACCACGAATCAAGTCATCTCCTTGCAAAATTGCAACGAACTCAAATTCAGAATCTCCAACTCGTCGCAAAATCGCTCCAGCAGACGCTCCTGAGACAGCGATCGCCTCACGAAGAAATAACGGCAAAATATCTTGGATGTTGGAATTTTGAGCAATGTTCCGAGCAGAACGGCGCAAGGCATCATTTGCTTTTGCAAGTTCTGCTGCCCGTTCTTGTGCGGCTTTTTCTTGTTCACGGGCGATCGCTACCTGTTGCGCTTCCTCAGCCAGTTTTGTGAGTTGAATTGCCAGAGCCGTCTGATGCGAAAGAGCCTGTCCCAGGCGCAAGCTTTCATCGCTAATCTGGCGATCGCTTGGAAGCCACACACTGATGCTACCAACAGTCGTCTCACCCGCTTGTAGGGGAAAGTTGAAATGCCTTGATACGCCTCGTGCAATGTACCACTCCTTGGGGCAAATAATTTGGTCTAACGCCAATGAGTAGGCTGGCATGGGTGTTTCAAACACAAACATCCGCTGGCGGTGGGTAAAATCTTCAGTCTTAACGTAGTCCTCTAAAAAACGAATGCCTCCTCGGCTGGGGTGTTCATGTCCCTGTCGCAGGGTAAACATCTCATTGTTGTAAACCCACGTATCGACTTCAGCAGAGTTAGAGCCTAAAACCGCCCAATACTCCACCAGAGGAGAATCAAACTCTTGTGCGATCGTATGCAATACTTCTCCGAGGAACCCCCCTAGATCACGGCGAGTTGTTAAAGCTGCTACGGTATTTTGGAGGGCCGTAGTGGCTTTGGCTAATTCAATGGCGCGATCTTGAGCAGCTTTGATCCGTTCTTCCACCAGGCGATCGACCAGTTGTTTACGATGGAGTGCGGCTCCGATACTCTCCGCTGCTGTAGTCAGTACATCAATTTCTTGTTGGCTCCACTGACGAGGTGTGGCGCAATCATCAAACCCTACCCCACCGATGTAACGACCTTCAATCAAAATAGGAACGGTTCCACAGGATTTAATTCCAAGAGCTTCAAACCTTGCTTGAACGGGGGAAGGAAAGTTCTTGACAATATGCCAGATAGAACGTCCAGCGTACAGATCTTGCAGCATGAACTCAAAATCATCGTTGTTAAACGTTCCGGCATCAGGATGATTCATTTGAGGCACAATACCCTCTGCAACCCATTCATAAGCCACAGTGTGATGCAGTTTTTGAGTCAAAGCATCTTGATACTCTATCAGGAGTTGAACCCGGCTCATGTTGGCTACTTCTCCCACGGCTTGTAGAGCAGCAGGAACGGCAATCTCCACATCTTCTGCTTCGAGTAAATCTCTAGTGACTCGAGCAACTGTAGAGAGGAGGCGGTAACTCTGCTGCACTTCGCGTTCGCGCTGTTGTAACTCTTCATTGGTTTTTGCTAGTTCTGCTACTCGCGCCTGTTCTGCTTGCAGAAGGGTTTGCTGAGTGCGATCGCGTTGAATGGCACTACCAATACAGTCGGCAACGATCTTTAACATTGCCAATACCGTGTCACTGTGCTGTTTCGCTTCGCGGCAATCATCCAGCCCCAGTACCCCCCACCACTGTCCCTCTACGAAGATTGGGATAACGTGCGTTGATTTAACCCCGATGGCTATCTGGGTTTTGCGAAAGGGTTCTGGGGCTGTTTCAATTAAATAACTGATGGCTTGCCCCTGATGCAGTCGTTCATAGAGTGCGGGGATCTCCTCATAACTACCTTGAGCTGCCTCTGGGTTGCGATACTGCGGCACTACCCCTGGAGAATTCCACTCATACTCTAATGTTTGCCAGCGAGGAAATGCTGAATCAGAGGGCGGATCAACAGTCTCGATAAGATTGACGCGATCGGCATCTAAGCACTCCCCAAGAATTTGCAGGGCTGTATTGATTGCCTGATCAAAGTCTTTGATGGTCGATAGGGCGTAAGCCACCGTAGTAGTTGCTTTTAAAATATACAAGTGTGATATATCTATGGGGAAATTGTGTAGTTTCTCTCTGGGAGAGCAACACTGGCTCATTGTTTTGTGTATCTCTATTAATCCTGTGATAGTTTGCTTAATTCACTCGTTTTACCGATGAATAGCAATTTGACTTGTTTTACACTGTGTCAATTCACTTGACTCAATCCACTGGCTTGCAACCTAAAATCTTCTCGATATATTGCAACAAGATATCAGGGCAAATCAAAGGGAAAGTCTGCCTCGATAGGCTTTGGATGGGGATACACGATTTGAGTTGCAAGGTTGAGTTTTTCAACTCAGTAATAGATTAAGCAATTTTTTTGAGGTAGACAAGAAGTGACGGAGAAAGCAAGCAGGATTGTAGCTGAATTTTATAATTTCTACTGATTCCAATAACGTTATTGGAAACTTAATCGTAAGTTTGAAGTAGCTACACACTTTGAGGGTAATATCTCAAGTTTTACCAGAAGCAATCAGGTCACCAAGATAGTACAGAGAAAACACTCACTAAGGCGATCGCATGATGAAATGTGTGATTACCATGCATCAAAATATATCCTTCCTGACTATCAAAAGAAGTGAATAGATTTGGTGAAATTGTGTTGAACAACCATACTCAAAATAAGAACCAGGATAACACTACCGTTGTCTAAATCATGCGATATAGAAACTGTCGAGACAGTTGGGACAGGAGAGTGTGAGGGCTGCACCCCTGGTCGGAGGTTCTACCCCTGCACTCCGTCCTAACTAACCCCTCGGATGCGATAGAGTCACTTCTAAAAAAACAGACATCCATAAAAGATGTCTGTTTTATCAGGAGCTGAGATAGGAAATATCTCAAATGGGTTTGGGCAAATTGCTTTATAGGTATCTATGGAAAGGTTACATCAATCACAGTGTAGTTGTAGCCCTCTATTTATTCCTAATTGCAAGTCTTATTTCCTGAACTCAGTTATCTAATTGCCATTTGAGCTGCTCCGTAAGTACTGATTGACTGCACGAACAAAACGTCTATTCTGTAAAGTCTCAGGAGACAAACGATTTTGCTCGATCGCAGCACTAACTAAGTCCTCAGCAGTTACATTACCAAGCTTATAGGCACTAATTAATCCACCGTGACTTGGAATTCCCTCATCTTCAAAGTAACCATTCCGTGCGAGATTAAAAATCTCATCTGGAGTTACTTCATTAGCTTCCTTTAAGCTCATTTCGCTGGCTTGAGCTTCCATTGACAGACCGACTGTCAATACCATTGCAGAGACTGCGGCAATCAATAGGCGTTTCATGGTGAAATCTCCTTTATTTCTAGAAAAGCAAACTCAATCTTGAATCTGTGTGGCTATCTCTCTAGCTCGAAGCAGTAGAGCTTACTATCTTGTGCGCTAGTTAATGACACTAGAGATAGGACGAGCCTTTAATGTTGTGTTAGGTCTGATAACTTCGCTGGTATCTACTGTAGGGTTGCGAAGATCACTGGGATTAGAGTCACCAGAAACCGGGCGAGCCTTCAGGGTTGTGTTAGGTCTGATAACTTCGCTGGTATCTACTGTAGGGTTGCGAAGGTCACTGGGATTAGAATCGCCAGAAACCGGGCGAGCTTTCAGGGTTGTGTTAGGTCTGATAACTTCGCTGGTATCTACTGTAGGGTTGCGAAGGTCGCTAGGGTTAGAGTCACCAGAAACTGGGCGGGCTTTCAGGGTTGTGTTAGGTCTGATAACTTCGCTGGTATCTACTGTAGGGTTGCGAAGGTCACTGGGATTAGAATCGCCAGATGGAGGAGTTGCAGCGTTAGCCGTTCCAGCGTAGGTACTTAAAACCAGAGCAGACAAGCTAGCAAGCATTAGGCGTTTCATTGTGGATCTCCTTTCAATTATTTTGGATTGTTTGAGCCGGACTGTTTGAAGAGATTCAATTTAGAGTTGAATTGTTTTAGTCCGAACAATCTTGTTATTTATAAGTTAGCAAGCCATTGTTTAAATGTCAACTGTTTGAGTAAAAACTTTTGCAGGTCAAACTAATGACCTCGGTTTGGGCTTGGTAGACTTAAGCTGATCAGTATCAGCCATAAGCAGTAGTCCCGATCTAGGAGATGTTGGCAAAGCCTTCATGAGGGTACTCATACCAGTTCTCGAAATTACTGCTACAAATCACACCCCACCTGGAGGACAAATTTCAACTTCATCAGCCTTTCTCATGCCTGCTGAGTATCTCCGAGAGAGATAGAATCACAAAGGTGATTGAGGTAGCTGAGTTACACCAATTCCCACACGTAGAACGACTGATGAGGTAGGGGCGGTGCGTGAACCACTCTTACTGATGCATAGAGGCGTAGCCCGAATTTATAGAAATGGTATTAGCGGTGATGCGGATGATGGAAACCGTAGATGTAGTCGTGGTTGGCAGTGGTATCGGTGGGCTTTGTTGTGCCGCTTTACTGGCTCGATACGGCTTTCAGGTCGTTGTCTGTGAGAGCCATACGATTCCCGGTGGAGCAGCCCATACCTTTGAGCGGCAAGGGTTTCACTTTGACTCTGGTCCCTCGCTCTATTCAGGGCTATCTTATAGCCCCTCTGCTAACCCACTCCGCCAAGTCTTAGATGCGATCGCTGAAGATGTTTCCTGGCTGACGTATGACGCCTGGGGTTGTTTTTTGCCCGAAGGATACTTTCGGGCTGTGGTCGGGGCAGAGCCCTTTAACCAAATTCTGCAACAATGGCGGGGATCAACGGCAGTCGCAGAGTGGCAACGGTTGCAACAGGTGATGGCTCCTCTAAAAGCTGCCTCTACTGCCATTCCTCCCATTGCGGTGCGATCGGACTGGGGTATCTTCAACACTCTGTCCCCTTTTCTGCTAAATGCCTTCAAGCAGACTGGAAGTATCTTTCAATTAACGGGACCCTTTTCCAATCTGCTAGAGGGAGTGGTTCACGATCCATTCATTCGCAACTGGATGGATCTGTTGTGCTTCTTGCTTTCCGGCTTACCCGCTAACGGAACGCTAGCCGCTGAGATGGCTTTCATGTTTGCCGACTGGTATCGTCCCGATGTTGTGTTGGACTATCCCAAGGGAGGCGGAGCGGCATTGGTCAATGCGCTCGTCAGGGGATTGCAACGCTATGGCGGGCAACTGCGCTTGAACGCAACGGTGCAGCAGATTTTGATCGAGCGTCAGCGGACAGTGGGTGTGCAGTTGAAGACGGGAGAGCAGATTCGGGCGCGTCATGCGGTTGTCTCGAATGCATCTGGTTGGGATACACTCAAGCTGATCCCAGAGGAGATTCGCTCAGTCGCTCTGCAAAAACGGCAAAATCTCCCGGCTTGCCCCAGCTTCATGCATCTCCATTTGGGGATCGATGCCACAGGACTGCCCTCCGATTTGGAGTGTCACTATCTGATTGTCAACGATTGGGAGTGTGGGGTGGATGCACCTCAAAACGTGGTTGTTGTGTCCATTCCATCGGTACTAGACCCTGACCTCGCACCCCCCGGTAAGCATTCTATCCACGCCTACACTCCAGCCACAGAACCCTATGAGTTGTGGGCTGGACTCAATCGCAACAGCGATCGCTATCACCAGTTGAAGCAAGAACGGGCTGAGGTGCTCTGGAAGGCGTTAGAGCGGATCATTCCTGATATTCGCGATCGCTGTGAGGTGACGTTAGTGGGAACGCCGCTGACCCATGAACGCTTTTTGCGTCGAGATCGGGGGAGTTATGGACCCGCGATCGCCGCAGGCGAGGGGTTGTTTCCTGGCTGTAAAACCCCCCTCAAAAACTTACTGTGTTGTGGCGATTCCACCTTTCCAGGTATTGGGGTTCCCGCTGTGGCTGCCAGTGGCATGATTGCAGCCAATACCCTGGCTTCCGTCTCTCAGCACCGTGAGTTAATCCATGATGTCATGGTCAGCAAGCAACAGCATTAGGAGAACGTCAATGCGGTTTAAGAGCCTGGCGAATGAATTCGCGGCTATCCCGGCAAAGTCCGCCGACGCGGACTCCGGAAGATGCAGGATTTTACGAACCGATGCAGGTCGGTTTTGCTCCGATAGCGGCGGATTTATCGCAAAATCCTGATCCCGAATTCACGTTACACCAATTTGAATTGGCTTCGCTGCACATGATTCCGTAAGGGCGTTTCGCGAAACGCCCCTACCCAGTGATCTGCCACAATCAAACATTAAATCGGTATTAGGATACTATGACAGGCGGTAAACTCGTGCTTCAAAGGGTTGGAGGGTTATCTTTTGCAACTCTTTTGTGGCGTCAACGGGGTAGTTTGCAATCAGCAACACTGGGTCAGTGGTGGATAGGTGATCGGGTAGAACAAACACGGGGTTAGTCTTAGTAAAGTTGAGAATAACGAGCAGGCGATCGCGGTCTAGCGTTCGAGTGAAGGCATAGATCGCTGGGTCATCATCGAGGATAAGATGGTATTTACCGTAAATGATGACCGGGTTCGTTTTGCGGAGTCGGATTAGCTCCTGATAATAGGCAAAGATGGAATTTGAGTCGGCGCGATCGCGTTCCACATTGATCGTCGTGTAGTTTGGGTTGACTTGAATCCAGGGCGTGCCACTGGTGAAACCAGCCTGTTCGCTGGCATTCCATTGCAGCGGTGTCCGAGCGTTGTCACGGCTTTTGGCATGAATAATCTGCATAACTGCTTCTGGGTTGCCATGGTTTTCCTCGACAAACTCTCGATAAAAATTGCGTGTTTCAACATCCCGGTAGTCCTCAATGGATGGAAATTTAACATTGGTCATGCCAATCTCTTCACCCTGATAGATGTAGGGGGTGCCCTGTAGCATATGCAGGAAGGTGGCAAGCAACTTGGCAGACTCAACGCGATATTGACCATCATCCCCAAAGCGAGAGACAGCCCGTGGCATGTCGTGATTAGACAGGTACTGGCTATTCCAACCTTTGTCAGCCAAATCGTTTTGCCACTGCGTCATGATGCGCTTCAGGTCACGCAGTTGCCAGGGCCAGATGCTGCGCCGAGATAAAGCTGCACTTGGATCTTCATCAATATTCATGTGTTCAAATTGAAACACCATATTGAGATGTCCTGTTTCTGCGTGGGTGATCGCAATGCCATGCTCAGTTGTTACCATTGGCATTTCACCCACCGTAACGATGTCGTACTTGGACAGCACTTCTCGCTTCATTTCTGCGAGAAATTCTCGTAGACGTGGGCCGTTAATAAAATACTGTCCGCCGTACTGGTAGCGATCGCCAGTTACTGTTGGCGCATCGGGTAAGTCGGGTGCTTTTGAGATCATGTTGATGACATCCATGCGGAAGCCATCAATGCCCTTATCTAACCACCAACGCATCATGGCGTAGATATCAGCCCGGAGCTTGGGGTTTTCCCAATTCAGATCCACTTGTTTCTTTGTAAATAGGTGCAGATAGTACTCATCGGTGGCTTCATCGTACTGCCAGGCAGAGCCACCAAAGAGCGATGCCCAGTTATTCGGTTCACGACCATCTTTGCGCGATCGCCAGATGTAGTAATCCCGATACGGATTGTCTTTCGATTTACGGGATTCGACAAACCAGGGATGCTCATCTGAGGTATGGTTGACCACTAAGTCCATGATCAGCTTAATCCCACGCTGATGCATCTGCGCCAGTAGCTCTTCCCAATCAGCAAGTGTGCCAAACTCAGGCATGATGTCTTGATAGTCGCTGATATCATAGCCATTGTCGTCATTGGGCGATCGGTAAACAGGACACAACCAGATAACATCAACGCCCAAATCGGTTAAATAATCCAGTTTTTGAATGATTCCCCGTAAGTCACCAATGCCATCGCCATTACTGTCATAGAAGCTACGGGGATAGATTTGATAAACAACGCTCTCTTTCCACCATGTCTTCTGAATTTGCATATCATTAACTTCCTCCTGATGTGACAAAGATGACATTTGCGGTGATTCCAGTGAACTCATTTTTATCTTTGCCTATTTGAAAATAGGGTTGATCCAGCGAATCAACCTCACAAATCAAGATCGTATCCATGAACAGTGAATTCAGTCTCTATCTCTAGAGGATGTCTACACAGCGAGAAATTCAGTACTTTTTAAGTTGTTTTACCGTTGTGAAAAAACAGAAATTTTATAGCTTTGGTCAGAAGGCTTAAGGCATGGCAATGGCTCAAACCCTGATGCTGGGAAAGCTTCCTGACTCGTCTCCGCCCCATCGAATTGGCTATGGCTATAATTCTCAAAAACTGACGACCGCTGTACGGGCGTTTCGCGAAACGCCCCTCCGAAATTCATAGATAGATCAGCAACACCCATGGCACGATAGAGACACGAAACCAATGCTCAATCATTTCTCAAATCAGCTATGTTGACTCGTTAGACTGAGATCCGCTTTAGATGAAACCTGAGTATGTTCTGGATGGTCGCCGAACCACCACACTGGAAACCTTTTATGCTGAGGTTGGTCAAGTTTTATTGAATGGACAGCCCTGGGGCGAGAATCTGGATGCTCTCCATGATGTTTTGAGGGGTGACTATGGGCATCTACCTGAAACATTTCGGCTCGTTTGGCAACATACTCAGGTCGCTCAAACAGCGTTAGGGTATCCTCACACGATCGCTCAACTGACTCAGCGATTACGAGATTGCCATCCTACAGTTCTGATTAAAACAGCTTGGGCACTGCGGACAGCCCTGCGAGGGCAAGGACCAACCGTTTACGACTGGCTCGTCGCATTAATCCGCGAACATCCAAACGTGGAACTGGTTTTGATTGAGTGAGGTGTTCCCGAAATACTTAAAGATCGATGAGTGGGGGCGATCGCTATTTCAACGGTTTCACCTTCAAATGCGGGAGTTAAAGGCAGCATAGGGCATCAGGTGGGGAACCTCCCACTGGTTATACCAGCGAGTCAGATGAGGCAGCATATCCACTACCAAAGCCCGATATGGATCGGGGTTGGGGGCTGCATTCAACTGATCGGCGAGTTCCTGTCCCACAGCGTGGAGGTCAAACCCTGTAGGCATTCCTCCTTGCAGCACCACCTTACCGTTAATGAGCACCGTGTCCACATCAGCCGCTTTAGCCCGCAGCAGCATGACATGCAGAGGGTCTGCTTCAGGAGCCAACCAGGGCCAGGTGAAGCGATCGCTCCTCACCAATACGACATCCGCTTTGTATCCCGGTGCAAGCTTACCAATGTGCTGTTGCCCCATCAACCTGGCTCCACCCATCGTTGCGAGATGGAAAATCGTGTCATAACTCGGAGCAGGCGTGTTCAGTTGAGGAGTGCGATGGAGCCGTGCCGCTAACCGCATTTCTGCAAACATATCCTCATCATCGCCCAAGGTAGTGCCATCCATGCCTAACCCTACTGTCACACCACTTGCCAGCAGGGCATTGAGCGGAGCAATTCCGGCTCGCAATCTTAAATTAGATCCAGGATTGTGGCTCACAGCCGCCCCAGTACTTGCGAGGATTTCAATATCTGTTTCGGTCAACCAGACTCCGTGGGCGATCGAAAAACGAGGACTGAGTACTCCCAATTCATTCAAGTGAGCTATTACCGATTTGCCGTAGAAGCGAGGCCCCAGCAGCTTTTCATAGAAGGACTCGACCGCATGAGTTTGAACCTGAGTATTTAAACGGTTGGCCGTGTCTGCAATTTGCACGAGCAGTTTATCTCCCACCCACTGCGGTCCCGGTGGTCCAAACCAGATATCCACATGAGGATGAGATTGGTAACGCTTCACTAGATCTGTAATGAGATCAAGGTATTCATTTTGGGTTAGATGCGGCTCTACTGGCACCAACGATTGAAGCCGTTGCAGCAGATCCTGGGGTAGAGTCGCCAGAAAAGCGTCATCCTCTTCGTGAACGAAAAAACTGGTGTAGCTTACACCCGGTGTGAGTGCAACCCGCATTCCGGCTTGCTCGTATGCCTGAAGTTGCCCTTTCAAGGTGTCCCAGCAATCTTCAACCGTACCGGAAACGCTACTGACATCAACGACTGTCGTTACACCGCTTTGTAGCAGTCGGGCAATGCTGAGCAATGTTTTGAGGGTCGGATCTTGCGATCGCAACCCAACGTTTGCAAAGAGCCATAGCTCCAGAAAATCATCGTCTACTCCCTGAAGCAAATTGGGCACCCCATTGCTGTGATGGTGAGCGTTGATTAACCCTGGCATAATGGCGAATTGCTCAGACCCAAGCACCTCTGCATTGGGGTAGCTCGCTCGCAGGGACGCCCAGCTTCCTACCTCTACAATAGTGTCATTTTGAATGGCGATCGCCCCATCCGTTAAAGTTGTCTCTCCAGTAAAGATCCAGCGTCCTCGAACTAGAACAATATCTGCCATAGTCATCCTCACAACTTAACAACACCAGCCTGGATTGAGACGTGTTGGGCAACCAAGTAACCAAGCGACCAAACAACCTCAGTGTCAACGCCCTCATGATTCTCCTCTGTAGTTATCTGAGTCAGAACCCAGCAGGAGCAGAATTCATCACTGAGAGTACACCAGTTTCTGCCATATTTCACAAACCCCGAAGTATTGCAGTTTTCAGGGGTGTAGTTGAACCCAATCTCTGGGAATTCACACCATCAACGGTCAATTGCGGAAAATTTGATAATCTTCCAACTTTCGTTGATAATAACCGATTCGGTATAACAAACGATTTAGTTAATTGTAGGCACTCAGAAATTGATTCTTTAGAACACAAAATACATCATCCGTTGAGTTAGAGCACAACTTTCTTTGGATGGTTCTGCCATATCAATTGCATACGATTTAGATATAGCAAATCAAGCAAACTTAGTACTGCTATTCACAGATAGGGTTCGGAAATAAAACAAGGGGGTGTGGGGGCTGCGCCCCCAGCCAGGGGTTCCACCCCTGCACCCCAAATTCCCACCCCTATTTACGACGAGTTGTACTTAGCTCTGATTTCGCTAAAAACAACACTCAAAACAGGAGTTAAACAATCATGGCTTTTTTAGTAGGAACAATAGGAAATGATAGCCTCCAGGGTGGAACTGCAAGCGACATAATTATTGGACTTGCAGGTGATGATTTTCTCCAGGGTGGAGCGGGAGATGACACCATTCGAGGAGATGCCGGAAACGATACGCTCGTCGGTGAAGCGGGAAATGATACGCTCATGGGTGGTGATGGAAATGACCTGCTCAGTGGACGCGAAGGCAATGACCGAATGATTGGTGGAAATGGTAATGATCGCTATGTTGTAGATGCGATCGGGGATGTTGTTGAGGAAGTAGCTGGACAAGGCATCGATCAAGTGATCTCTTCTATCAGCTACACCCTCTCTGCCAATGTTGAAAACTTGTTGTTAGTCGGCAATGCATTTGTAGGCAATGGTAACAGTCTCAATAACGAGATTCGTGGCACCATTCAAAGGAATAACCTGTTTGGTGCCGATGGAGATGATACTCTATTTGGGTTTGAGGGCGATGATACACTGACGGGTGGCGCAGGTAATGACACGTTAACAGGTGGGGCGGGCAGCGATACATTTCGCTTCGACCTCCACAGGGTTGCAGTTGGTGGTGGCACTGACGTAGATTTAATCACTGACTTTGTCACAGGAACAGACAGAATCTTGTTAACTGGGTTTCAACCGCTTGGCTTTACAGATGGACAAGTGACGATCGTTGATGATGATGTTGCGGCTGCCATTAGTGATGCTCAACTGGTTTACAGTAGAGCCAGTGGCAGTGTGTTCTTTAACGAAAACCGAGGGGTTGCTGACTTTGGTACGGGCGGTAAGTTTGCCACCATTCAAGGCTCTGTGTTGACTAGCGGTGATTTTGCAATTCTGCCTTTTGGTGCCAGTACTACTGCACCAAGAGGTTAACGTTAGCCACTTCTCGATTACACTTTAACAAGTTCTATAGCCGTAACCCCATTCGATGGGGCAAAGGTGAGTCAGAAAGTTCCCCCAGAATCAGTGTTTGAGCCATTAGCTTTGTCTTAAGCTTTCTGACCAAAGCTATCACTAACTCTCACCATAACCCCCTTCTCTCACTGTTGAAAGAAGGGGAATCATATTAAATCTATATTAAGAAATAGGATTCTCTGTACCTGATGGAAACTTGAACCTTAATCATGAAATTGCTTTTTACCCTACTTGTGTTACTCATCCCGCCTCTAATTGCTTCTCAGATCGTTGCTCAAACGACCAACAACCGCACCAATGCAACTGTCGTGGTTGCAGATGATGGAGATACGGTGCGGGTTAATCGAGGAGGGCAAGTCATTACCGTTCGGTTGGCTTGTATTGATGCTCCTGAAATTGGTGAGCCTCAGGGTTCACAATCGGCAGAAAGATTACGTCAATTGATTCCTCGTAATACAGTCGTACAGCTACGAACGGCTTCTATCGGTCGCTACAACCAATTAGTGGCTGAGGTGTATCGGAATGGAGCATCAGTCAATTTGCAGATGGTGCAGGAAGGAAGGGCAATTGTCGATCGCCGACTGTTATATGGCTGTATGGCAACCCGCGATCGCTATTTAGACGTAGAGCAGGTAGCTCGCCAGCGACGGTTAGCCCTGTGGAGCCGAACGAATCCGGTGGTTGCGTTGAATGAACGCAATGATACTCCTATTTATACTATTCAAATGGTCTATCCGTGTGATTTGACGCTGGGTGGGGATTGCCCTGAGAGGACAAGTTTTCTTGAAATGGTGGAGTGCGATCCTGAATGGGATCGGGAATGTCCTTATGAATCCGGTAGGCGACTGATCGAAGTGACAGATTCTGCGTCTGATTATCCTTGATTTTTAGCGAGGATTGGAGTTAGCGATCGCACGTCTGTCGCAATGGATCAGTTGATTCCACAGTTGGGTTGTGGTGCAAATAATCGCTTAGCCAACGACAGGCGATCGCCCCTAGCTGGTCTAAGTCAAAATTCTCTAGAATCACTGCTGAACCACTGGCGATCGCAATAGTCTTTCCATCTGGGCTAAAGCTCACATCCGCAAATTGGTTCAGGTAATTATCAAATCGGCTGAACGTAACCAGTTCTTTACCATCGAGTGTCCAGAGTCTTGCGGTTCCATCTTCGCTGCCGATTGTAGCGATCAATTGGCTATTTGGACTGAAACTCATGCGCCGAACTTGATATCGATGACCTTTAAGAGTGCTGAGTTCTTGACCTGCTAAATTCCAAAGTTTTGCTGTTTCGTCAACACTCGCGGTTGCAATCCGTTGACCGTCGGGGCTGAAGGTAATCTGGCTGACCCAGGCATTGTGCGTTAGAACCTGTAGCAACTCCCCCTCTAAACTCCATCGTTTTGCGATGTTACCCTGCCCTGCTGTGGCGATCTGCTGACCATCGGGACTAAACTCAACGCTCCACAGAGGTTGATCATCCAGTAGAGTACGCCGTAACTCTCCATCACGACTCCAGAGTTTGATAGAGCGATCGGCACTGACCGTCGCGACGGTTTGCCCATCTGGACTGAAGGCAACATCTGTCACCTGATCCTGATGTCCCTGCAAGGTATGGAGCAGTTTCCCGTCACGGCTCCAGAGTTTTGCAGTCCGGTCATAGCTGGCGGTGGCGATGGTCTGCCCATCAGGGCTAAAGCGCACACTAACAACCGGGGCTTGATGTCCTGTTAAGGTCTGCAAAAGTTTTCCATCACGGCTCCAGAGTTTTGCAGTCTGGTCATAACTGGCTGTCGCAACTGCCGTTCCCTCTGGACTAAAGCGAACGCTAGCAACTAAATTTTGATGCCCTATCAAGGTTGGAATTTTTTCTCCTTCAATATTCCAGATCTTGACTGTTCGATCGTCACTGGCCGTAGCAATCGTTTTATGATCTGAGCCAAAACTGAGATCACGAACAGCGGACTCATGCCCGCTCAAGGTGAGGATGGTTTCTCCGTTCAAGTTCCAGAACCGGATCGTTTGATCATCACTGGCGGTAGCAACCGTTTGTCCATCCGGACTGAATGCAACGGCATTCACCTGCCCATCATGTCCAGACAGCGTTTGAAGAACCGTTCCATCGATGTTCCAGAGCCTCACCGTGCGATCCATGCTGGCAGTCGCCAGTAAGGTTCCATCTCGGTTAAAGCCGACGCCGAGAATTTGATTGGTATGTCCTTGAAAGGTGTTTAATTTCTCACCGTTTACAGTCCAGAGTGTAGCGATATTGTCTTGACCGACGATGGCAAGAGCCTGACCATTGGGACTCAAACTCATGTCTGTCACACCAACGGAGTCAACGGAAAATGTGTGTAATCCGTGTCCATCGAGTGTCCAAATTTTTACGGTTTGATCATCACTCAATGTTGCAAGTCTTTTTCCATCTGGACTAAAGTGAACGCTCACGACCCCGGCGTTATGTCCTCGCAAGGTACGTAGTAATTGACCATCCAGGTTCCAAAGTTTAATTGTGCGATCGCCCCCTGCTGTGGCAATGATTTGACTATCTGGGCTAAAACTAACATCCGTAACCCAATCCTGATGCGGCAAAGTATGCAGGAGATCTCCCTGACGGCTCCACACCTTAACACTGTCGGTTTGGCTCTCCTCTACCGTCGCCATCATTTTGCCATCTGGACTGAACACAACTTGCGTGACAAAATTTCCAAATGACTCTAATCGGTTGCGTTCTCGAACTTGATAAACAGCACTCTTTAAGACGGCTGTAACTCGGCTCTGGACATCGATCTGGCCTTGCAGTTGGTGATTGAGCAGGGGTTGCGCTGACCTTAGAGCCGTCAGTAACCCCTCAAAAGCGCGATCGGACAACAGAAACGTCTCCGCTGATTGGCTCAAGGCGTACAGTTGCTCCGCTAATAACCGCTGCGAATTTTGAAATTGGTGGAAGGCGATTCCTCCCAGGGCGATCGCCACTATCAGCGCAGCACTGACAAACGCCAGCAACAGTCGTTGTCGTTTAGCACTTCTTTTTTCTTGTATTAATCGAGCTTCAACGGCTCTGGTGCGATCGGCTTCGAGGCGTAGCTGCACCTCTCGTTGAGCCAAATCTTGGCTGGCTGCCAAAAATTGATAATCCAAATCGCCTAACCGCTTGCCCTGTGCCCACTGTTGGGCATCCCGTAACGCCTGCCCTCGCAATAACCTGGATTCATCCTGTTGATTTGAAGCAACCCAGGCATCAAAGGTTTGGGCATAGGGGCGCAGTGCCAACAGTTGTTTGTTGACCCACTCCTGGTTAAAAACATTGCGATAGATCAGATTTTTAACTCGCAAGTAACCCTGTTGTTTAATCACTAACCCCGATAACAGCAGTTCAATTTGTTCCTGGCTATCATCGACCGCAATATCCTCATCCTGCAAAATGCGTTGATAGAGAGTCAGTAACCGACCTGTAGCAGATTCATTTCGCAGTAGGCGATCGCGAATCGTGCGGAGATGTTCTGGTTCGTCTTGTGACTCCCAATGGTGCAGCAGATAAGCGTGGATGAGAGAGTCGATGAAGGTTTGAGGGGTGAGGGTCTGCACTGAGTCTTGCAAAAAATCATGACTCTGTTGAACCACAAATTGACACACTTTTTGAGTTAAAAAGGGTTGTCCTCCAGTCCAACTTAGGATGGCTTTGAGTAAGTCTTGAGGAGAATGATCAGAGGTTTCCAGGCCGATCGCCAGGGGTTGGACTTCGTGCAATTGAAAGCCATCTAAATGAATTGCTCTGCCGATGTTGAAGGGGGTGCGAGTGCGATCGCGAATTAAATCAGACGGAGTGACAACTCCAAATAACGCAAAGGTAATGCGATTGAACTCAGGGTTAATGGCTCGCTGGTTGTAACAAAACCGAATGAGGGCAAAAAAATCATCAATTGGAAAGTTTAATCGCAACGTGCTGTCGATCTCATCGACAAAAATCACAATGCGATCGCCTGGAAACTGAACAAACAAAATATCTTCAATAAAATCGCTCAATCGCTGCAACACCGAAAGATCCTCTGTTGCTTGCCACCACTGTTTTAGATTGAACACTCCAAGTAACTGAAAACCTCGCCACAACTCTGCGACGACTCCCTTGTACCACTGCTGTGAAGTAACCGTTTCACTGCCAATGCGAGTCATATCGATCGCTGTACATCGAAATCCCTGTTGGTGTAAGCGAGCTTTGGTCTGGACAAGCAGAGATGATTTGCCCATTTGTCGGGAGTTGAACACATAGCAAAATTCACCCGCTATCAACGCCTCATACAAATCGATGTCCGCCTGACGTTGAACATAACTGGGTGCATCGCTGCTTAAACTGCCACCAACCTGATATCTCATCACTCAGACTCAACTCTGCTCACTGAAATACAAGCGATATAGATTACAGGTCGGAACAACGTGATTTCCTTGCAGTGTGACAAGCCCCATACTGTTGAGTTTATAGGTCAGCGGTTGGGCTAAATGCACACCCTCGTTAGTCTTGATGATTTGCTGAAATGCCGTCAACAGTTCAGGATGCTGTTGCAGGAGAAGCGTTCGATCGCGCAAATAATTTGCATAAATTCCAGAAAGCGTGGGTGCCGTTTGTAGAAGCTGCTCTAATGTCATGGTTTGATGAGCCAGATAATAAAAAGCGAGGCGCAATAAATAGGGATGTCCACCCACCATCTCCATCAGGGCTACAGAGTTCGTTTCATTCCACTCTAAGCCGTGACGCTGAGCCAGATCATGAACCTGATTTAAGTTAAACAGTTGTAACTTGAGAGGAAGCCCAACGTTAAAAGGGGACTGTTCAATGTGTAGAGGAATATACACTTCCGTAGAATGCGCCACGATCAGGCGAAGTTTTTGAAATGTTGAATTATACTTTGCTTCTTCGTGCCACGATCGCAACAATGGCAGAAATTCTTCTGCAATTTGAGGATACTCAAATACCTTATTAATTTCATTCAATACCAGTAACAGTGGTGTCTGAAGAGGTTCCAGAAGATAACTCTGAAAATATAATGTGCAGCAGATTTTACTCCCCATATCTGCATCCCAATACTCATCCAGACCGGGTTTAAGTTGCAATTGTCGGGCAACATTGGCGCAGAACCAACGAAGCAATGAATCTAGCGTGGCAAACGTTGCTACATCCACTTGGCGAAAATCGATCTGGATGATGCGAAAGCCCATCTGTTCTGCATGGGCAGCAATTCGTAGAATTAGAGAGCTTTTTCCCATCTTGTGGGGAGCCTGAATCCGAATCACGCTGCCGGGATTGCCAACCTCCTCGCAGGCAAGGGCTTCATTGGGGGGACGCTCGATGTAAAACGGGGAATCCAACGGAACTGGGCCACTAGGAAACTCTGGGGTAGTTCTTTCTGGTGCGATCGCATCCGTTGAAGCCCCCGCACTAACTGAAATCACTTGTTCTTCAATGACTTCTTGCCAGTCTACAGTTAGAACCTGACAGAACACCTTAAAGACCTCTGTGCTCACGGGTTGACCGCGCAAAAAACGTCGCCAGGTTGAGAGCGAAATCCCCGGAGCAAAGATGCCCTGCTCCCCTGTTTTAGCGGTTTGCCAGTTGATGTCAGGTTGCAAAATCTGGCTTGCCCCTATTAACCAGCGATCGTCATCAATGCGCCATCCCTGCCGATTTCTGGCTTGTTTCAAGATAGCAATTCCCGGTTCAGATGCCTTAAGAGATGGCATACCTTTTGCGAGCGCTAGGATCACATTCAATCTGTCAAGGGTCAATTTTAGTTCATTTCTTTCACAAGATTTTAGTTAAAGCATAAATTTTCACTCCTTTTTTAGAGTTGAAACTGACTTAAATACCCCCCCGATCGGACAAGCATCATCCCGCTATCGATGGTAGAGGAGTCCATTCAGCAGTTGGTGCCAACCTACTGTTCCTCGATGTTGTTTCTTTGAGGAATTCGATTCATGGTTATTTCCCAGCCTTTATTTCTAACAAATTCATCAGCCAATCAAGCAGCTTTTATGGTTCGGTTACAGGGTCTTAATCTCAGTCCAATCGCTTATCAACTCATGCACTCAGATGAGGGCAGCATCTGGAGTCAGCAGCAGATTAACGAGGCGATCGCAGCTTACAAACAGTTTTTGTTTTTGATTTATTGCTACCCCAATCAGCCCCTTGTACCCACAGAAGCGATTGACCGAGTCTGGCATCATCACGTTCTTGATACTCAAAAATATGCAGAAGATTGCCAGTTTCTTTTCAACCGTTTCATTCATCATTTTCCCTATTTTGGAATTAGGGGAGAGGGCGATCGCCAACAATGGCAGACCGCAGTTACTAAAACTCAAGCCCTCTTTCAAGAACACTTTGGAGTTGAACTCAATCCAACGTCAGGGTTTATGGATTGCCAACCTCTTTGGAATGGTGCAGATATGCTTCGTCCTCAACCCTGTTCTTTATAACCTCTAAACCAGAGTCAACCTGCTCTTCAGTTAGAATTCTGTCTGCGGAGAGCGCAATAGAAGAGGGATAAAAAAGCTGTGTCCAGAGGACACAGCTTTTAGCCTGACGATGTAAGTAGAAGGCTTTGAATGGTTCAAAAGACGGTGGAGCTATGTGTAGTCATCACAATCTAAATCGGGACTATTAACCTGGCAGTATTTGATCTTGCATCCCAATCGGTCCTCATCCCCCAACCCCTTCTCCCATGAAAGGAGAAGGGGAGCCAAATTGGAAGTCCCTCTCCCAAAGTAGGAGAGGGATTTAGGGTGAGGGCAGATGTCTTCACAATAGTTGCTGGGTTAATCGTCAGGCGAAGCCGCAACTCAGTTTATGGATGATTGCGTTGATCTCCGTTTCACGCGAACTACGCTCGCAGAATGATATCAGCCGCTGATAAAACCGTTCCACGGGTCAATGTTGCAATTTCTCCACCCGTTCCAAAACCGCTGGCTGAGCCATTCTGGTTGTAGTAGAGTTTGCCTGTACTTGGAACGTAGGTAATCAAATCGCGATCTCTCTGAGCGGCTCTAACGTTTCGCTCATTGAAGTCAAAGGTAACTCGACCACTTCGTCTGATGGCGTTAAAGGTCGTGCGATCGAGAACGATCCTATCTACCCCACGCACAAAATCAATAATCCGGTCAGGTCCAGTCGTCCGTGAGAAGGGTGCATTCGTATCAAACACAAACTGATCCCGTCCAGCACCGCCTCTGAGGGTATCTCGTCCATTGCCACCCGTCAGGATGTCATTACCGAGATCGCCCCTCAAGTCATCATTACCATTACTGCCTGTTAAGCGATCGTTGCCACCACCACCTTGCATGTTGACAGTACCTGCAAAACCAGCCGCATTAAAGGTATTGGCTCCAGCACCACCCGTGATATCCAGAATCTCAATGTTGGTGAGAGTATCGTTGCCCAGACCTGCCAGCGTAATACTGGTTCCGCTACTGGTAACGGTTAATGAAGTCACATTCGTAGAGAGACGGAAGGTATCGATGCCATCTCCACCGTCAATGGTGTCGTTTCCTGCCCCCGTGATGAAGAGGTCATTGCCTGCTCCACCATTGAGGGTGGTGTTACCCGTAAAGGCAGTCGTGTCAAAGGTATTGGCTCCAGCACCTCCAGTCAACTGAGCCACTTCAATACCTGCCAGGACATCGGTTCCCAAACCCGTTAATGCCGTGTCAGTCAGGGTAAAGTTGACATCACCACTTTCGACGATTGTGTCAGTTCCAGCACCGCCTGTGATCGTGTCATTCCCCGCATTGCCAGTCAATGTGTTGGCCGCTGCATCCCCGGTAATCGTGTCATTTTGTGCCGTACCAATAATCGTGGTATATCCCGTCAACGTCCGCACGACTCGGCGAGTTCTCGTTCCATTAACCACATCAAAGGTAAAGTTCTTACGAGCGTCGGCGAGGTTGACGGTAATGGCTGAGCCAAAGCCAGCCGCATCCAGCGTCGGGGCTGTTTGAGTCAAACCGGGCAATGCTCCATCCTGTCCATACACCACATAGACTCTGCCACTGCCACCATCGGCACTGGGGGCACCAATCGCCAGATCGGGTGTGCCGTCATTGTTGATATCGCCAGAGCCACTACCAGTGCCCTCACCAATCCGATCGTTGACCCCTCCAGTGATGACGATTCCCTGGTTGCCCGTCTCAATATTGGCGGCTGTCACCGTTGCAGCAAAAGCACTTGCCCCTCGTCTACCAAAGACGACAAAGGCTTGCCCTGTGCCACTATTTGCTGTTTCTGAGGAGATATAGATGTCATCGATTCCATCGTTGTTGTAATCAACTGTATTGGTTGACTTAAGACTACTAAAGCTGCCTGGAAGATCGATGCGGAACCCGTTCGTGCCATTGATGGAACCCACCGGAATGGTGCTTGGAAAGGGACTGGTGCTGGAGCGACCAAAGACCACAAAGGCTCTGTTTTCTGTGGTGCCCACCAACATGTCATCAATGCCATCGGCATTGACATCGCCGATCCGTCCAATCATGGTGCCCAACTCATCAGCGGTTCCACCCGTAATGGTGAAGCCATCAGCCGCCGCTAAAGTACTTGGGTTAATGTTGGTAGGTGAGCCAGCAAAGGTTCGCTTGCCAAAGACGACAAAAACTTCTCCAGCACCGCTAGGATTGGCAAAAGCAAAGTCTCCTATCGTATCATCATTGATGTCTCCCAGAAAGCGGACCGTTTCTCCAAACCTTGGGGTACCTGTTGTCGTAGCGAAGCTTAATCCTTGGTTGGTATTAGTAATAAATCCTGTTGAGGTTGGGATACTTGCTGTGGTAGCAGAGCCAAATAGAACAATAACGTTGCCAAAGGCACTAGCAATGGTGGGATTGTCATCTGTTTCTCCGATAATGACGTCTGCCAAACCATCCCCATTGATGTCACCCACATCCACTGAAGTACCCGTTCTGCGCTCAGTGCCACCATTTCCAAACTCAATGGACTCACTGGTTGGTAAGGCAAGTGCATCAATACTGCCACTGCGACTCGCATTCCCAAAAACAATTGCAACTCCCCCATTTACGCTTGTCCCACTAGGCAAGGGAAGACCAATAACGAAGTCAGGGATGCGATCGCCATTGAAATCAACAATTTGATTGCTTGCATTGCGGTCATCTGCCAGGGCGATCGCGATCGGACTAGCCAAAGGTGACACAGGAGAAAAGTTAAAGCTTGCTGGCAGACTGGGACCAAACTGTACATTGATCTGACCGAAATTTCCACCAGTGATGTTTGCGTCAGGTATGGTAGTGACGAGATCGCCAATGCCATCTGCATTCACATCGCCTAACACAAAGGCATCACCAAATCGACCATTGAGTACACCAGCAGGTATAAAGAACCCAGCACCTGTAGGGGTTATATTGCTCGTAAAACTGTTGAGGCTAATAGGCATAAGTGGATAACTCCAAAAAATTTAAGTAATGGGTCTGTAACGAGTCTGTGTATCTGGCTCCGCTGTTGCTTGAGTGCTTTGGGTTGGTACTTTTGGCTGAGCCGATGAACACATTCATTCAAGCTGGACGCTAAACAATCGTCAGCTAGAAAAAAGTAAGGAAGAGACAGGAAAAAGCAAGGTAAATCGTTCTATCTACAGATGAGGCGACGAGGGCAACGAATGATATTTGCGGGATATGCTACCCACTGTGGGGTTTACTCTCACGGGTTTAGAACGACTTAGAATGAAATGTGGCGTTGTCGATCAGATGCATAGTCCTTGATTAAAAGGGCGGTTTGCAAACCGCCCTGTCGTAAGGATGCTTATCGGTGAATCATGACCGCAGTCAGCACCGCCTGAAACTTAACGGGATTCAACCAAAATGGTGTAAGTTCCTGCTGCCCCGTTATAGCCTTCTACGAAGATCTGGTAAGTTCCATTTTGAGGCAAGGTGCCAGAGATTTCTGAGTTCGTGTCGCTGCCCGGAATGCGATCGTCGTTGTCTATCAACAGTGTGCCGTCGGGACCAATCAAAAAGGTATGCGGGTCAAAGCCACGTATTCCTGATACTAAAATCCGAATGTTTTGACCTGCGTGTCCTGCAAAGGTTTGCACACCGTGGCCATTTTGAGGAACTGTCCCAGAGGTGTTCACAATCGCAGAGACAGCTGCTGTTGTCGTTGGGCGAGGGGGTTGGTTAATGGTGTTGCCTGTGTTTGAATTAGGGCGATTAAAAGGAGTGTTGGGTTGAGTCGAAGAATTCCCCATGTTGTTAGCGGTTGCACCGGAACAAGCCGCCTGAGCTTGTTGGGCTGTCATCACTTCAAATCGCATTTCCTGGTTAGGGCAGCGCCATCCATCAACACCCAAAAATCCAGCTTGTCTGCATCCTGCTGCTCTCATTGCGCTCCCATCCGTGGGGCCATAGGTTTCAGCAAAACGCCAGGTTCCGCCCTGCGTTTGACCCCCACTCGCACGGGCTGTGACAAATCTGAGACGATCTACACAAGCCGTAGGGCTATTTACTTGGGCGTTACAGGTGGTGGCGGCGACATCAGGGCTAACTCCCGATCGCACTAAGTTTTGAAAGCATTCTTCAAAGGTCTGAGCACAAGCGGGTTTGCTAGATAACAGGACACTTGCTGCTCCAGCGGCTACAGCCACGGTCGAAAATGCTGCAACTGATATCAAAGTTTTAAGCTTCATGGTTAAGTCCTAAATGTTTGAGGTTGATGATGGGCGTTGCTGGATGCAGATAGGGGTCTAAAGAACTGCCCCCCGCGTATTTATCGCTCAGCAGGACTGTCTACCTATTGCCTGGCGACAGCCGCTTCCAGAATGGGTTCGAGCAGTTCAAAGTTTTCTGAGAGTGCGGGAAATTCGTCTGCGGAAAACGTACTCAGATCTGTACCGTTTCCGGTTTGTGGACAGGCATCCGTCAAGTCAAAGTACATGTCGGAATAATCGCCTTGGGGGATGATGAAATCCTCAGGGCTTAAAACCCCCGCATTGTAGGCTTCACAGGCCAGACGAAAAATGCGGACAGAGTTATCCTCTCCCGTTTGTTGAGCCAGGGCTACCTGCGAGGTGGCGGTTCCCGCCAATAAGCAACCTGTCACAACCAGGACACATTTCTGAACGATATTCATTAATACTCCTTCGGTAGAAAAAAGCTACCCAGCATCCCCTGTTCCATCCGCTTACAGCCATGCCGGGATCAAGGTGGTTTTTGGAACTAAGTACAACTCGTCGTAAATAGGGGTGGGAATTTGGAGTGTAGGGGTGGAACCCTTGGCTGGGGGCGCAGCCCTCACACCCCCTGGTTTTATTTCCGAAACCTATCTGTGAATAGCAGTACTAAGCTGATGAATGTCCTCAATTGAATTGGGATATTTAAAAATTGTCAGCAGGGAAAAAGCAAGGAAAAGGTAGGGAAAAAGTAAGGAAAAGGTAAGTTTTGATGCTGCAAGCCCCTAAGCAAGTCTGTAATTATGCTTAAGTAGTCGTAGCGATCGCTACCCATTTAAGTTGAATTCTGAGACACTGATGGAGTAGATAAGGAGTGCAATTCTCAAGAGAGAGAGCAGATGGAAGAGTTTGAGCCAGATAAATCTGGGGTCATCTTTGAGAAAGATGTTCTCAGTTTTATTGATGCCCTCATCTTCACTACGACAGGTAGACCTCTATCGACTGTCGAAATCCTTGTCTTGCAGGGTTCCTGGAACCATCAGAAATATCCTCAAATTGCTGCCCAACACGGTTACACCACGGATTATTTGAAGAATGATATTGGGCCTCAGCTTTGGAAGCAGTTATCGCAAGCGTTGAATGAAAAGGTCAGTAAAACGAATGTAAGAGCTGTTCTCTTACGGCGATTCTCTTCTAAAGACTTACCCGCAGATACCTTATCCAATCCTTCTATCTGGCAATCCGAACTCCCACCGGATACGGCTCAAGTTCCCACTGTACCCCCGTCGTTGAGCCATAATCTACCACCTCGACAGACCCAACTGATTGGTCGTCAAGCTGAACTGATGCAGTTATTAAAATGGCTCTCCTTTGACTATCCCATTCCCCATATGGGCATTGTGGGTACGGGGGGTGTGGGCAAAACAACACTCCTGGTAGAAGCTGCATATCACTGTTTGCAAACCCGTCCTGGGAAACCTTTTGGTGCATGGGGGGCGATCGCTTCTCCATTCGAGACGATCGTTTTTACATCGGCTCAAGTTCAACGGTTCACAACCAGCGGAATTTTGCCTCGATTGCGCTGCGAACGAACTCTACGAGACATTCTCCGGACTCTGGCTCGAACGTTGCACTGTCCCGAAGTTCCTTCCACCAGCTTTGCAGAAGCCTATGACCAAATCCTGCAATTTCTGGAGAATCGGCGCACCCTCCTGCTGATCGACAATCTAGACACCCTGGAAGAGCAGCAAGAGGTGTTCAGCTTTATTCAGGAATTGCCCGGAACTGTAAAAGTATTGATCTCTAGCCGCCACGTCGTTCCTTTTCCCCAAATCTCTCTGGAGGGGTTACCCCAGACCGAAGCATTGCAACTGATTCAATATCAAGCTCACGAGAAGGGGGCTCAAGTTGATCTGCGAGAAGCTCACAAACTTTACCAGATAACGGGTGGAGTCCCAGCTGCAATTGGCTACGCCGTTAGTCAACGCGCAATGGGTTACAGCTTAGAAGAAGCGATACCTCATTTTCAACAATCCACCAGTGATTTCGTTCAGTTTTATCTAAGTGGTACTATTCATTCATTGCAAGGAAAAGCCGCCGGTTCCTTGCTTAAGGCATTGGCATTGTTTGTGAAACCTGCTGTGCGGGAAGCCGTTCGTTTTGTGGCTGGCATTCAGGGTGCGATCGCTGCAATGGATGGTCTGGCTCAACTGCAAAAGCTGTCGCTGATTCAGCAAGAGCAAGGACGATTGACAATGCTTCCGTTAACTCGCGGCTATGTCTTTCATGAATTAGCAACTGATTTTATGTTTGAACAAGTAGCCCGATCGCGATGGATTGAGTGGTATGTGAACTATGCTCAGACGCATGGGGGCAAAGATTGGCGCGAGTGGCAGGATTATCAAGCTCTTGAACAGGAATGGGAAAACCTGACAGAAGTGATTGAATGGTGTATCGAGCACAACCGCTATGAAGAGGTCTGTCAGTTGTGGCGATTGCTCAAATGCTACACCTACTCTCAGGGCTATCGCCAGTCTCGCCTCACCTGTTGGGATAGTCCGTTAAATTGGTTGAACTGGTTGATTCCAGAAGCGCAAACCCGTCAGGATTGGGCAACCACTGCGGAAATGCTGGGCGATCGCGCCTGGAAGCTGACTCTAATGGGGCAACCCCAACATTTGACGGCAGCGGGAATTTTGTTTCCTCAGGCGTGGGAACTGCGCCACTATCAAACCGTTCAGTGGCAAATTGAGTTAGCGATTTATACAGCAGCATGGCATCTGCAACAAGACCATTTTGTGCTAGCAAGCCAATGGTTACAACAGGCTCAAGCTTTATTAGAACAAGCGCAATTTGGTTCCTCTTTCACCTCCCGGCACTCGCTGTTGGTTCGATACTATCAAGGCGAAATTAGCTACAAAACCAACCAGTATGAGGCAGGAGAAACCCTCTTTTCGCAGATCGCTGAGCAAGCACAGGCGATCGGTTGGCAACGGGCTGTGTTTTTAGCCAAAGACTTTTTAGCCGATATTGCCATTCAACAGGGACAACTGGATAAAGCTCAACAACTTTTGATCGAAGGCTTGCAGGTGGCTGAAGCGCACAGTGACTTCTGTAGTCAGGCGTATACAAAGCGATCGCTGGGTCAACTGGAACGCCAACGGGGGCATCTCTCCACGGCTCATCGTTGGGTGAGCGAAGCCAAGGCAGAATTTGAACGGTTGGGGATGCTTCCAGAAGCAAAAGAAACTCAAACTCTCTTGCAGCTTGTCGTGTCAAATGATTAATCATTTTGTTGGTGATATTCCAAAGCTGTGGCTATAAGGCAAAATCAGGAGTTAGGCATGGTTGAAAATTGGGAATGCGCGTAGATCGCCAGTTGAGAACGATTCCGCAGATCCAGACGATTGAGCAAATGGTTTACATGGGTTTTAACAGTTCCCTCAGAGATGTAAAGCTGGGTAGCGATATCACGGTTGGTTAACCCCTGCCCGATCAGTTGTAATACTTCTTGTTCCCGGCGGGTCAGGTGAGAAACCTCTGGGGAGGGGATAGAGGGGGCAGGACTGGGGACTGGAGTTCCTGCAATTAATTTCTCCATCAGCCCAGGAGCCAATTGAGTATAGCCCCGGTGAACTAAACGAATGGCTTGGGCTAACTCTTCTGAGGGCATGTCTTTGAGTAAATAACCCTTTGCCCCCGATCGCATCGCATCGGCAATATATTGGTCGTCATCAAAGGTGGTTAATACCAGAACACTAATGTTGGGGAAGGATTGACGGATGAGGCGAGTGGCTTCTCTGCCATCCATAACAGGCATTTTCATATCCATTAACACCACATCTGGTTGGAGAGCTTCAACCTGCTCTAGAGCCACTTTTCCATTGTTGGCAACGCCAATGATTTCTAAGTCCGGTTCCAGGCTCAACATCGCCTTGAGTCCCTGGCAAATCAAATTCTGATCATCAACCAACAGCAGACGAATCATGGCGATCGCTCCAAAACTCCTAAACCATCTAATCACAAGAGATGATTCATATTACGCAATTTCTGGTGTTTCAAAGCAATCATTTGGCATCTGAGTTGCAAATCCATTCTTGAGGGGTAAGCTGACGGTGATGTGACACCCTGAACCGGGTGCAGCCTTTAACCAAAACTCACCATTGAGTGCTGCAACCCGCTCTCGCATTCCTTGCAACCCAAATCCAGGTGAATGGCTCTCAAGACAGAATCCGTGACCGTTATCCTCAATGGTGAGATGCACACCATCTGGCGTGGCTCGTAACTCCAATCGAACTTGGGTCGCCTGAGCGTATTTGCAGATGTTTGTTAACGCTTCTTGCACAATTCGGTAAAGTGTTTTGACCACTTGTGGAGGTAACATCGCTTCGATCTGAATGCTATTAGCGACGGATATTCCTGTACTTTGTCGAAAATCCTCCATGAGTGAGGCGATCGCACTGTCTAAAGCAGGTTCTTCATGAGCATCTGCCCTTAATGCTCTAACCGATTGGCGCACTTCCTGAATCGCTAGCTTGCCTAGCTGCTGAGCATGATCTAGAAACACTCTTGCCTGGTTTTGATCGTGCTGCCAAAGTTTTGCCACTGTTTGCAGTTGGATATTTAAGTTGGTCAATGCATGACCTAAGGCATCATGAATTTCACGGGCAATTCGATTTCGCTCTTGAACAGCAGCCAAATCTTCAATTTGTAGGGCGTACTGTTGTAATTGCTCGTGAGCCAGTGAGAGTTGTTGTTGAGCTTTACGTTCGGCTAACAGTGTGTTTACTAATTGCGATACCAGAAAAATTACTAATCCAAACATCAGGTATTCAGCAATCTGATGCATCCAAATGCGCTGTAGATGAGCGTTTGGTAGCCCCAAAGGGAGAAATGTTTTGACGTATTGTATCTGATGAACTGAGAACAAAACGAATGACACGCCTGCAACAATCCAACGCCCAATTGGCTGAAATAAAAAGCAACTGCGAATCATCACAATCACATACAACGTTGGCAGAATGTGCAGATATCCCAAAACAGTTCCAAAGAATATCAGACTCATCTCAATGGCTGTATATACATACTTAATAGCAGGACGACCCGTCGGCAGCATCACCCCCATGATCCCCAATAAAACCAGGATCACAATGTGCTGCACTGGAATAGTTTGTTTCTCCCATGCCTCAAACACAGCCATTCCCATACAGCTTGCCAGCATGACCCATTCTGTATAGAGCAGAAACTGAAAGGGACTAGAATGAAGTTTGGGCAGCAGCATAGGGAGCCTCACTCAGAGTTAAGTGCTAATACTGTTCTATTAATACTGTGAACCCCTCTGAAGAACAAAGAACAGAGCCATTTTTCTAACTTCTGTTATAGATTTGAGCCAATGGCATCAACGAAAGTTAGAAACGAAAGTTAGAGCAGATGACAGTTCCAGATTGGGTTGTAGAATGAAGAAGTCGATCGCTTAACAAAGTGTTACTTTTATGACCCTCAACCCTCAGGTTGAACCAGAAATATCGCAGATCAAGGCAGAAGGCGAACGTCATCCAGAGCCGAATGCTGAAAAGATCCTATGTCCTCACTGCCTGAGAACCGCAACAAATGGTATAAAGTGCCGGGGGATATGTGTAGCGGATAGCGACTATTAGAAGTCAAGTTGGTAGGACTGCGAGGGATGATATGCTGCCTCACCAGGTTGCTGTCTGGTAGTGGTGCCGCAGCCTTATAGCAAGAGGTTTGACTGATTTGCGACGCTTCCAAAGAGTTTCGGGGAAGGCAAAACAACGGGCGATCGCAATTGCAGAAGTAGTGACCTTCTGTTCGGATTACCACAGTGATAAAGATGTGTGAACGGAAGCATCGCTATTGAGACTGATTTCTGATAGGGGCTAGAACCTTAGTACTTCTTTCTGGTTAAGCTTGAGAATAGCCATGCGAATTGTCAATTAGTTTGTGCTTTTCCATGCAAGCAAAATCTTGAATGACAACCCTTCTAATAAGATTGGCTGGGAAGGATTTCAGGCTTTGTTGTATTCGATTATTTCCTAAATTTGCCTGACTGAGCTAAACAGGGCGTAGCATGTCACGATTTAACTTTACAATACTTAATCTCAACTTATTGAGAATAATCTTAAACTATTTTTCGTCAAGCTTATTGAGGATACTTCTCAATAAGCAAAGGCTATTCTCTAATTCTTGATCTATGCAAACTTACGACAATCCAACCGTAAAGTATGGCTGGTGGGCAGGAAACGCCCGCTTTGCCAACCTTTCTGGCTTATTCATTGCAGCTCATGTTGCCCAGGCTGCACTCATCACCTTTTGGGCAGGGGCATTCACGCTATACGAAACTTTCTGGGTTGCCCCTACTTGACCAATAGGTAAGCCAGGACTGATTCTGTTACCCCACTGGCAACATTGGGTCTTGGTGTGGGTGATAGCGGATAGGTGGTTGATATCTATCCCTTCTTCGTAATACGAAATCTTTAACAAGGAAATACCCTGATGTCTCATATTGCCGATGCCGTCTGGTTAAACGTGAGTCCTGCTTTAAAGGGCTTCGATCGCCCCCTCCTCAAAAACCTCGCTCAATCCACCGCGATCGCCCAATGGGAATATTCTCAAAACCTTGATGAACCGACTTCTTTAGACACGGCATTGGTGTTACTGCATGATTACTTAAAACATCGCGATCGCCCAATTCACTTACTGGGACACAGCACAGGTGGGTTGCTAGGGTTGCTCTATGCACGTCAACATCCCGAACGAGTGCGATCGCTCACCTTACTCTCGGTCGGAGTCAATCCTGCAATCGATTGGCAGTCACACTACTATGCTCAACGTCGATTACTACCCTGTGATCAAAAAACACTTTTACGACAGATGGTATATGCCTTAGTGGGATGCTCACCAAAAGATACTACACAGACATTGATGAAACTTTTAGAGCAAGATTTGTATCAGTCCCTTTCACCCCACAGTCTGGTGCGATCGATGAGTTTATTACCAATATCCGTTGAGATTCCACTGCTAGTCTGCGGTAGCGTGAACGATACTGTCATTGATCCCAATCAGCTTCGGGGGTGGCAACAATATCTACATCATTCAGTATCTCGTCTTTGGGTTTGCCCAGGTGGGCGTTATTTCTTTCACTACTTCTATTCAGAAAAGGTGAGTGAACAGATTGTTCAGTTCTGGAACAGTATTCAAGTATCACAGCAGATATCTGAAAATCAACTTCTGATGTGCAACATGAGCGAACCTTATTCTCGGCACTAGGAGATGCAGCAGATATTCGTCTATGCCATCTGTTGATTTGAACTGGCTCAACTAGTGTTGCGAACACAAAGTTCTGCAATGTAGGGGGTTTGGGAGCTTCGCCCCCAAGAAGGGGTGGAACCCCTTCACCCCTTTCAAAACTTATTTTTTGCTGTACTAGACAAGGATGAATTAGAAGGTATCGTGCAAGGGGATCGACATGAGACAGAAGGGGTCATGCCATTCTATATTTGTGCGATCGCCATTTGTAGGATCGCCGTTGCAATTGAGTCTCCAATAAAAAGTTCACTTGTAAGATAGACGTTGGGTAGTGCTCTGAAGGGAAGGATGATGGGAGGACAGGGGGGTGTGAAATGTCCACTCTCTCACCCTTTCACTCTCACTCTATTAGTCCCCAGTCTTTTCTAAATTAGGACTACCGAAGTCAGAACAGCGTCTGTTTAATTCACACTCTTACCTACTAATCGATTGACACCCATCACACGGTTTATTGACTTTTATCAACACCTTGTTAATAGAAGGTAAATCACTTTGAGATCTTTTACAGTAACCTTTACCAACTCTTGTAACTACAAATTAGGAGACATAAGTTACCTTTCAAGACTTATGTAATTTCTCTCAATGTAATACCAAACCTATAAGGTCACAGCTAACATTTTTATCTCATGAATTATGTATGCCTGTAGACACTTGTGCTGAGGCTATCGATATAACCAATTGTTTCAAATCATAACGTTGATTATATTTCCTTTCGATTATATTTCTCATCGATTATCCCAGTAATTACACCTGTGTTATTTGTTTGCAATAACCGCAGTTGATCAAAAAACCTACCCACATACTTCGATAGGAAAATATTTATGAGCAGCGGAAGTGGATGCCCATTTACGGGTGGTCAGAAATCTCAGCCTCGTCATGTGCCATCCAACCGAGAGTGGTGGCCGAATTATTTGAATCTGAACATCCTCCACCAGCATACGCCCCAGGCTAATCCTATGGGGGAGGATTTTAACTACGCTGAGGAGTTCAAGACGCTCGACTTAGCTGCCCTGAGAGCAGATATCTATGAGCTAATGACCACCTCTCAGGACTGGTGGCCAGCCGATTACGGTCACTATGGTCCGCTCTTCATTCGGATGGCATGGCACAGCGCAGGCACCTATCGCATTGGCGATGGTCGCGGTGGTGCGGGTTCGGGGAGCCAGCGATTTGAACCGCTCAACAGTTGGCCCGACAATGCCAACCTCGATAAGGCACGCATGTTGCTGTGGCCCATTAAGCAGAAGTACGGCAAGAAAATTTCGTGGGCTGACCTGATGATCTTTGCAGGTAACTGCGCTTTGGAATCGATGGGTTTCAAGACATTGGGCTTTGCTGGCGGGCGCGTGGATGTTTGGCAACCCGAAGAAGATATTTATTGGGGATCTGAGAAAGCCTGGTTGGGGAATGAGCGTTATGAGGGCGATCGCGTCCTCTTAAACCCTCTCGCTGCCGTTCAGATGGGTCTGATCTACGTAAACCCAGAAGGACCAGACGGTGAGCCTGATCCAATCGGCTCAGGGCGCGATATTCGTGAAACGTTTGGTCGGATGGCGATGAACGATGCCGAAACGGTCGCGCTCACGGCGGGTGGGCATACCTTTGGCAAGTGTCACGGTGCGGGTGAGGCGACACACGTAGGTCCTGAGCCGGGGGGTGCCACCATCATCGATCAGGGTCTTGGCTGGAAGAACGCCTACAACACAGGAGTTGGCGTCGATGCGATTACCAGCGGCATCGAAGGCGCATGGACTCCCACGCCAACCCAGTGGGATAACAGCTATCTCGAAACCCTGTTCAAATATGACTGGGAACTAACGAAGAGCCCTGCTGGCGCGTGGCAATGGAAGCCCAAGGGTGACGCAGGCGCGGGTACGGTGCCCGATGCCCACGATCCATCAAAACGGCACGCTCCAATGATGACCACAGCAGACATGGCGATGAAGATAGATCCCATCTATAACCCGATCGCGCGGCATTACCTTGAGCACCCCGATGAATTTGCTGAAGCGTTTGCCAAGGCGTGGTTTAAGCTGACCCATCGTGACATGGGACCTCGCGCACGTTATCTCGGTCCAGAGGTTCCCCAGGAAGAGTTCCTATGGCAAGACCCCATCCCCGCTGTCGATCATGAGTTGATTGATGAGCAGGACATTGCCGCCCTCAAAGCTAAGATTCTTGCGTCGGGGCTGTCTGTGTCCCAACTGGTTTCAACCGCCTGGGCATCGGCATCCACATTCCGCTGCTCCGATATGCGGGGTGGTGCGAACGGGGCACGTATTCGTCTTGCGCCGCAAAAGGATTGGGAAGTTAACCAGCCACAGCAGTTGGCAACGGTGCTGCAAACCCTGGAGGGAATTCAACAGGAGTTCAATAATTCGCAGTCGGGCGGAAAGCGGGTTTCGATCGCCGACCTGATTGTTCTGGGTGGCTGTGCAGCCATCGAGCAAGCCGCGAAGAATGCCGGTCACGAGGTGACGGTTCCCTTCAAGCCGGGACGCACCGATGCGTTGCAGGAGAAAACCGATGTCGAGTCCTTTGCAGTGCTGGAGCCAACGGCAGACGGGTTCCGCAACTACACCAGCGGCAGACACAGCGAATCGCTCGAAGAACTGCTGGTGGATCGGGCGCAGCTACTGTCCCTCTCCGCCCCTCAAATGACGGCTCTCCTGGGTGGCTTGCGCGTCCTGGGGGCAAACTTTGGAGGGTCTAAGCACGGCGTCTTCACCCACCGCCCAGAGACGTTGACCAATGACTTCTTCGTGAACCTGCTCGACCTGGGCACGACGTGGAAGGCAACTTCTGAAGAGGAATATGAGTTTGAGGGAAGCGATCGCAAAACGGGTCAACCCAAGTGGACTGCCACCCGTGTTGACCTCATCTTCGGCTCAAACTCCCAGCTTCGTGCCCTGGCGGAAGTCTACGGCAGTGTGGACTCACAGCAGAAGTTTGTGAATGACTTTGTGGCGGTATGGGACAAGGTGATGAATCTTGACCGCTATGACCTTCGCGCCGTTTTGGCAACAAGTTCTGCGAGAGGTTTCTAAGCGACACATGAACGATGATCTTGGGATCAGCGATCGCGGCTATGCTCACCTGCGGTACTGCTAAAGCCGGGGAGAAGCGAGAGACAAACAGGATGGCGGCGTTTCAAAACAAGTTGAAACGCCGCCATTGTTTTAGTTCCTGATGCCAGTTGGTTCAATAAGAAGGTGCTGCCATATCATTGCTTGGAAACCAGGTTTGTATGAGGTTTGTTGGCGAAGAGCGTGTGGAAAAAGGTTGATTACAGATTAACCAATGACAGATCGATTAAAGGGAGTTAAAGATGAACGATTTCTTTACCTACGACCGTAGCGAAACCGTTCATCCTGCTCATCCTGCAATTGCTTGAACTCGGAGCATTAGCGGCGATCAAACTTGCGAACTGGGCGACCATCTCGATTGGCACGAGAAGGGGGGCGATCGCCTCGAAGTGAAATCTGCTTGGCATCGCGACCTGGAGCAGAACTCATTTCAATCGGGGTTGCCTCAGTTGCCTCTAGCGTAAAGACCCGATAGCCATAGACGTTGTAGAGGTTTTCGCAGGTACAAACCAGACCTTGCTCTTGTAGTTGGGCTGCTCTTTGGTCACGTGCTTGACGAGCTTCCTCTTCACCGCCCCATTCGATTTCTAGAAACGTTTCTTGGATTGCTGACATTGAATCACAAAGATTTGAGATTTGAGTAGTTCGTATCACAGTAGCCCATCTAGAGCAAATTGTGTCCTGATTAGCGATGAATATAGGTCTTCACGCCTTAAGGAGGGGTAATACGCCCCACGTTCTTACAAATCAAATAGGATTGCTAGGTGGTGCGAAGTGATACAACCCATTTGCCAATCAGAATTTTGATGCCACACCGGGTATTCCGAACTCATACCAATTTGAATTGAAAAGGCGACGCATGCTTGTACGGGTTTGGCACTGCCAAACCCCTCCGTAACTCTGATTTGTTCGCAAAACTTTTTAAATCGGTATCAGGTTACTTACTCAGCCAAAGGACGTTCCGATTTAACAATCTACGTTAAGATTTTTTAAGGGTTTTCTCATGAAGGCTCACTTATAAGGTCTAGTAACGGTGTTCCTATGGCAGCAAGTTCGTGGTGGTCTGGTCTATTCAGATCCGCTCAATCTGCAACAGCGATCGCATCCTCATCCCCTTCTGGGCAGGGTGGCAGAGTTGAGCTAACGGATCTTTGCAAAGAGTTTCAGGAAGGCGATGTGAAGCGCATGGTGCTCAATCGCGTTAGTTTGCAGTTTGAACCGGGGGAATTTGTCGTGCTGTTGGGGAACAGTGGCAGTGGAAAGAGTACACTGCTCAACCTGATTAGCGGTATTGATCAGCCGTCTTCTGGCACGATTCGGATCAATGACCTTGATATTACCGATTTAGATGAAAAGTCCCGCACGCTGTTTCGCCGCGATCGCGTCGGGTTTGTCTTTCAGTTCTTCAACCTGATTCCCACCCTCACCGTCCTGGAAAACGTGACGTTGCCGCAGGAGTTAGCCGGAAAGTCTCCTGCTGCTGCCCGTCAATCGGCTCTGGCATTGCTCAATCAGGTGGGGTTGGGCGATCGCCTCGATACCTACCCCGATAAGCTGTCGGGCGGACAGCAGCAGCGAGTGGCGATCGCGCGTGCCTTAGCCCATGATCCCCAAGTGATTCTGGCGGATGAGCCGACGGGCAACCTGGATGAAGAAACGGGCGATCGGGTGCTGGAACTGCTTTTGAACCTGACGCGCAACACCCACAAAACGCTGATTATGGCAACTCATAATCCTGATATTGCCCGTCATGCCGATCGCGTTTTGCGCGTTCAGGATGGCAACTTAATTCCTGTCATTGTACATCCCGACCTGGCAGAGGAAGTGGTGGCATGACAAAAGTTTTGACAACCGTTTCTAATGCACCCCTCTGGCGATTAGCTTGGCAACGGTTGCGGCAGCGTCCCTTACAGTACCTCCTCTGCATTCTGGGGATTGCGTTGGGCGTTGCTATGATGGTGTCGATCGATCTGGCGAATGGGTCTGCTCAACGCGCCTTTGCCCTCTCAACGGATGCGATTACGGGACGCGCCACCCATCGGATTGAAGCGATCGCCCCGACAGGGATTCCCGAAACCGTTTACACTGACCTGCACCGGACGGCTCCCAGCATTCCCCTCGCGCCGATTGTGGAGGGCTACGTGCTGGTAGATGAGTTGGGATCTCAGCCAATGCGCCTGGTGGGAGTGGATGTGCTGGCAGAATCCCCGTTTCGCAACTATTTTGGAGCCGAGGGGGAAAGTTTAGATGCCGCTTCGGTGCAGTTACTCACCAATCCTGAGGCGATCGTCCTCTCTCAAGATGTGGCGACTCAGTACGGAGTGAAGCTGGGCGATCCGTTGCATCTCGACATCGCCGGACAGCACCGAACCGTCACCGTAATTGCCCTCGTCCAGACCGACGATACCCTCAACCGTCGCGCCCTGAGTACCTTACTATTCGCTGACATTGCCACTGCTCAAGAACTATTGGGACAGGTGGGCAGGTTGAGCTACATTGATGCGATCGCCCATTCCCCCACAGAAATAGACGCAATCAAGACTGCCCTGCCCTCTGGCTTAAAGCTTGAAACGGCTGAAGCTCAAAAAAATGCGGTGCAGCAAATGACGGCTGCCTTTGAGCTAAATCTAACGGCGTTGAGTCTGCTGGCACTGGTAGTCGGGATGTTTTTGATCTATAACACCGTCACCTTTAGCGTGGTGCAGCGTCGCCCCCTATTCGGGATTCTGCGCTGTATTGGAGCCACTCAGGGGCAGTTATTTGCCCTGATTTTGGGAGAAGCCGCACTGTTTAGCGTCATCGGTTCCCTGTTGGGCGTGGGTTTGGGGATTGTGTTGGGGCGCAGCATTGTGGGATTGATCACTCAAACGATTAATGACTTTTACTTTGTGGTTTCCGTTCAGCAAGTTACGCTGTCGAATGCCACGATCGCCAAAGGTTTGATTATCGGAGTTGCTGCCGCTCTGTTTGCGTCTGCGTTACCTGCCCTGGAAGCGATGAGTACTACACCCACGCTGACCTTGCAGCGATCGACGTTAGAAGGCAAAGTCCAAAAGCTTTTGCCGCTGTTGACTGTTAGCTGGATTGGGTTCTCCTTAGCTGGAGTTGCCCTTTTGCGGTGGTCGTCTGGTGGGCTGGTCGCTGCTTTCGCAGGACTGTTTGCTGTCTTGTTGGGAGCCGCTTTGCTGGTTCCCCCTGCGATTTCGCTGTTGATGCAGGTTCTCGCTCCGGTGGGCTATCGTCTGTTTGGCGTGGTGGGGCGATTGGCTCCGCGTGACATTCTGCGATCGCTCAGTCGAACTTCGGTGGCGATCGCAGCTTTGATGGTGTCGGTGTCGGTGATTGTGGGCGTGTCGGTAATGATTGGGTCGTTCCGGGGAACGGTGGTGCAATGGCTGGATCAGACCCTCCAGGCGGATATTTACGTTTCACCGCCTACCACAACGGCAAATCGCGTTTTGGGTAAGCTCGATCCTCAAGTAGTAGATGCCCTGAAGCAGTGGGAAGGGCTGCGGTTTGCGGTGAGTTACAACGATGCCGATGTGCGCGTGGTGGACTTTGAGCGGGATGCCAAGCTGATCTCAGCCGATGGCGATGTATCGCAAGGTAAACGTCCCTACGCCTGGATTCGTCCCGGTCTGGAACCCGATCCCTGGAACGCTCTCGATGCAGGAGAAGGCGTGATCATCTCCGAAGCTCTGATCCGTCGGGACAATCTACCTGCTCCACCCAAAACGATCACGTTAGAAACGCCAGTGGGCGATCGCACCTTCCCGGTGTTAGCCGTTTTCTACGACTATTCCTCCGATCGCGGCACGATCATTCTAGATGACAACGTTTATATGAACCTGTGGCAGGACGATCGCATCGCTTCTCTGGGATTGTTCACTCAACCCAATGTGGATGTGGAGTCAATGGCGCAGGACATTCGATCGCAATTCCAGGGACGACAGGATCTGCTGGTGCAATCTAACCGCAGTTTGCGGCAGGGGTCATTAGAGATTTTCGATCGCACCTTTGCCATTACTGGCGCACTCCAATTACTGTCAGTCGTGGTCGCCTTCATTGGCGTTCTCAGCACGTTAATGAGTCTGCAACTGGAACGGACGCGAGAACTGGGTATCCTCCGCGCCACAGGCATGACACCCAACCAGTTAGGACGGCTCACCCTGCTAGAAACTGGACTGATGGGCACACTGGCAGGAGTTTTCGCGATGCCGCTGGGGTTTGTTCTCGCCTGGATTTTGATCTACGTCATCAACGTTCGTTCCTTTGGCTGGACACTGCAAATGGCACTGGAAGCCCGCTATTTCTGGCAGGCGTGGCTGGTGGCGATCGCCGCCGCGTTACTGGCAGGCATCTATCCCGCTCTCCGGTTGGGACGCATGAACATTGCTACTGCTTTGAGACAGGAGTGAGGAGATCAAGAATGCTGTCTTTATTAGAGTCTTTTGCTGATGCATACGTTACGCAGCCCAAAGTTAGCAGCCCCCTAAATCCCCCAAAGTTGGGGGACTTTAGCTCCAGCCTTGTTAGCCCCCTAAATCCTCCTTTGAGGGGCTTTGGCTTCAGTTCCCCCCAGAATTGGGGGGCTAGGGGGGTAAAAACAGCGATTCTTCGCGTTACTCTATTCCTCTTTCTGGTTTGTGGATTATTGGTAATGCTTCCATCTCCTGCGATCGCCGCCAATTCCGTTACCTGGCAGGAGTTACCCGCCTCCAGTGGGGAATATCGGAAAGCGATCGCCGTTCAGGACTGGCACTTCCCAGAAGATTTCGGTTCCCACAACGACTACCAGACAGAATGGTGGTACTACACGGGCAACTTAGAAACTGACGAAGGCAGACCGTTTGGCTTTCAACTTACCTTCTTCCGACAGGCGATTTCTCCTACCGTAGCGGCAGAATCCACGCGATCGGGTTGGCGCACGAACCAGATTTACTCTGCTCACTTCACGGTGAGCGACATTGAAGGGGAAGGCTTCTATCCCGATGAGCGGTTTAGCCGTAATGTGATTGGGTTAGCCGGAGCAGAGGCAACCCCTTACCGCGTCTGGTTAAACGACTGGTCGGCAACCGAACTGGAAGCCGGAGTTGTGCGACTGCAAGCCCAATCTGAGGATGTAGCCATTGATCTCACGGTTCAGCAAACTCGCCCTCCCGTTTTGCAGGGCGATCGCGGCTTGAGCGTTAAGGGACTGGAACCGGGAAATGCGTCGTACTACTACTCTCTGGTGCAACAGCCTACCACTGGAACCATCACCGTCAAGGGAGAATCTTTTGCGGTACGGGGCAAAACCTGGAAAGATCACGAATATTCAACAAGTGCCTTAACAGCAGGGACGGTCGGCTGGGATTGGTTCTCCATCGAACTGGATGATGGCTCTGCCCTGATGCTGTATCAATTGCGTCACGAAGATGGCACCCCTGAAGTGACCTCCGCAGGCACGTTTGTTTCCCCATCAGGAGAGACGACCCATCTCACGCCCGACGATTGGACGATCAACGTCCTCAACACCTGGAAAAGCCCCCGCAGTAAAGCGGCTTATCCGGCTCAGTGGCAGATTCACATTCCTCGCTTAAAGCTTGTTTTAGAGGGGCGATCGCTCCTCTCTGATCAGGAACTCAATACCTCCACTGCAACCTACTGGGAAGGGGCAACTGCTTTCAAAGGCACGATTCAAGACCAACCGATTCAAGGGGAAGGTTATGTAGAACTGACAGGGTACGCCACCCGCCTGGATTCTCTGCTGTCTGCCAGCACACCGTAGTTTGAGACTAAGCTCTCAACACGGGAACCCCCATTCGCGAAAGCGATCTGAACTCCGTTAAATTCACCATGCGTGACCATCACAGCCACGTAGGGAAGCAACTGAACGTGAGGGATAACGGGTTCATTGCTGAAATAACCAATTGAACGAACGGTTTCGCCATCGACCCAATAGTGATTCCATTGGGTTTCAGTCCCAATTCATAGGGGCAACGGTCCTCGCAAAGTAAAACAATTGACGGAGTAAGGGCAGTTGCGAACTGTTCTTGTAGACGTATGGATGGGTAACCCTAATGTATAGAAATGGTAGAGCAGTTCTCAATCATGCCCACGGTATAGATTGGACTTAAAGTCGATTTCTGCTGCGCCATTTAACGGTTAGAGTTACTATAGTTCCTTGACGATCGATTAGATGCAAGAAGGACTATTCTGTTAGAGCTTTTCCGTGCTGCTTTTAACATGAAAACTCTTGGAGCAGATGCCTGGAAGGTTGCCAGCGGATAAGAATGATTAACAAGTGGCATTTGTGATATGAGTGATGGACAGATTGAATATCATTTTCAGCGCATCAAACAGCAGATTATGGCTCTGCAAGAAGACAGCCCCCCTGATTGGGAAGCAATTGATGCAGCACTTGAGGATTTGCAAGTAACCTACGAGCAGATGCAGGCGAACTCAGAAGCAGCCGAGGTTCTACAGGAGGAACTGCTTCAGCAGAAGCAATATTATCAGGACTTGTTTCAGTTTTTCCCGATCGCCTCCTTAGTGACCGATGCCAACGGTGTGATTTTAGAGGCGAATCAGGCGATCGCTCAACTCCTGAACGTCTCTTCCAGTTACCTGATCGGAAAATCTCTAGCTGGTTTTGTGAGGGAGAGCGATGATCCCTTTAGAGAACGGCGAGGCAACTGGGCTACTTTTCAGGCTCACCTCAACCAACTGTCTCACAGGGCGGGCACGCAAATCTGGCGTATGAGCTTGTGTCCTCGTGATTGTGAACCCATTGTGGCTGAAGTGCATGTGGCGATCGCCCGTAACAGAGATGGACAGACTGAACATCTGCGAATGGGGGTGTACAACTTGAGCCAATCTCAAGGTACTGCTTCGGTTACCGAGAGAACGTCGGTCGATCCCCTGCAACGCTCACTTCTAGACGTTGTTCCTACAGATCTACCTAGGTCGCCGTTGCCTGAGTCCCTCGACGGCTTACAGGTGCTTGTGGTAGATGACGAAGCAGATATTCGTGAATTTATTACTGCTGTTTTAGAAACACACGGCATCGGAGTCAGGGCAGTGGCAAGTGCGACGGCAGCGTTAGAAGAATTAGAACGATTTCGTCCAGACGTTTTGCTCAGCGACATTCGGATGCCGGGTGAAAACGGCTATCACTTAATTCGGCAAATTCGCGCGCTCGAAGCGGAGAAGGGAGGGCATCTTCCTGCTGCTGCGATTACGGCTTATCTCGATGAAGACCGGGAAAAGTCCCTGCAAGCTGGGTTTGAGGCACATTTATATAAGCTGGTTCAACCCGGCGAGTGGGTTGAGATGGTCGCTCAATTAGCTAACCAGGCTTCTCGTTGAGATTTCTGATACCGATTTAATATAGTTTCTAGTGCAAATGCAGACGCTTGTGGGGGCGGGTTTTGCGATTTACTGACGGCAAACCCAAGAATTTATCTGCAAAACCCGCCCCTAGCGACATTTGCCTTGCTCACAATTGAATTTGGTATGAGCAAGAATCTACCAATCGGGTTTTGGTAGAGGCGTTTCACGAAAAGCCCTTACAGGTATAGCTATCGCCACTTCATTTAGGGCAGAGGGTGCTCCCAGCCAGGGGTTCCACCCCTACATCCCGTTCTAACCCAACGTCAATTCGGATTAAACACCTGGCGAATCAATTTACGGCTATGGGAGTGAAGTCCGCCTGCGCGAACTACAGAAAATCAAGGTTTGTCGAACCGACGCAGGTCAGTTTTGCTCTTGTAGCTACGGCTATATTTTGTTTCCTGGAAATCTCTTAAAAGCAAAATTTGTAAGATTAAACTTGGAAGCAGTCTAGCGCAATTCAGCACTGCTGCCAGTCGGCAGCTTTCAGTTCAAGGCAGGAGAACGGATATGAGCGAGAACGGGAAATCTGTTGCTGCTGACTGGCTCGCGAGTGGCGGTGAAATGGGCAAGTTGATTCGCTCAATGGACTGGTCGCAGACCCCACTCGGTCCGATCGAAGGGTGGTCACCCAGTTTACGGACGACGGTCAACCTCTGTCTTGCCTCAAACTTTCCGATTAACATCATTTGGGGCCCGGGGCGCGTTCAGATTTACAACGATGGCTATTGGCCTATTTGTGGGGATAAGCACCCTCACTCCATGGGGCAGGACTATAAAGAGTGTTGGCTATCTGCCTGGGATGCCGTTGGAGAACCGTATGAAAGCGCGATCGCCGGAGAAACTGCCTTCATCGAAAACTGTCGGATGTTTCTCGATCGCAACGGTTATCTAGAGGAAGCCTTTTTCACCTTCTCTCTTAGCCCTATCCGCGATGAAACGGGAGGTGTAGGTGGCGTATTTCATCCGGTTACAGAGATCACCCAGCAAACCCTGGCAGAGCGACGGCTCAAGGTTTTGCGTGACCTGATAGAACATACGGCCAATACCAGGACGATCGCGGAGGCGTGTCGTTTGAGTGCTGAAGCTCTTGCGGATCATGACCTTGATCTGCCCTTCACGCTGTTCTATCAATTTGATCCGGATAGCAACCAGGCGCATCTCATGGGCACCACTGGACTGAAGCCAGGCGGTGCTGCCTGTCCGACAACCGTTAATTTAGGGGCATCGCCAGACCTCTGGGCACTCGCAGATGTGATGCAGACTGCGGCGGCTCAGGGGGCATTGGGTCAAGCCCGACAGATGGATGATTTAGACCAACAGTTCGGTTCATTGGAGTGTGGTCCTTATCCAGAATCGCCTAAGTCTGCCATCGTCGTGCCGATCGCCTTACCAGGGTTAGCCCATCCCTGGGGCGTGTTTGTTGCTGGGGTCAGTTCTCGGCGAACCTTAGATGAGCCCTATCAAACGTTTTACACGCTGCTGGGAAAAGCCGTAACCACGGCGATCGCCAATGCCTATATCTATGAACAAGAACGCAAACGGGCTGAGGTGTTAGCAGAACTCGATCGCGCCAAAACGACCTTCTTCAGCAATGTGTCCCACGAATTTCGTACGCCGCTCACCCTGCTGCTGGGACCGTTGGAGGATGCGTTAGTCAGTTTAAAGACATGGGAGAGTGAAGGAGTGAACGATGATCCCCCCACCCCTTTACCCCTCGACCCCTCGACCCTAAAACAACAGCTCCAACTTGCACACCGCAATGGCTTGCGCCTATTAAAGTTGGTGAACACACTCCTCGATTTCTCCCGCATTGAGAGCGTTTACCCCGAAAGGGGAACTGCTTCGCAACCCATCTCTGCCGTTTATGAACCCACCGATCTGGCAACCTTGACCGCAGAGTTAGCCAGTGTTTTTCGTTCTGCGATTGAACAGGCAAAGTTGCGCTTTGTGGTGGATTGTCCTCCCTTGCCTGAGCCAGTGTATGTTGATCGGGAGATGTGGGAAAAGATTGTTTTCAATCTAATCTCAAACGCTTTCAAATTCACGTTGATGGGTGAGATTCAGGTGAGCTTGAGAGTAGAGGAGTGGCGGAGTGGTGGAGTGGCGGAGTCCCCCTCTCTGCCTCTACCCCTCTCCCCCTACGCTATTCTTGAAGTTCGCGACACAGGCATTGGCATTCCAACCACAGAAATTGGACATCTATTTGAGCAGTTCTACCGAGTCAAAGGAGCGCAAGGACGTAGCATTGAGGGTTCAGGGATTGGTTTATCTCTCGTGCAGGAATTGGTCAAACTGCACGGTGGCACGGTTCAGGTGAGCAGTGTTGAAGGGGAAGGCAGTTGCTTTCGCGTGTTCATTCCCATGGGCTGTGCGCATCTGTCTACTGAACAGATTGGGACAGGCATGGGTGAGTTTAACCAAGATGCCACCGGGCGATCGCAAAACAGTATGGCAAACCTGCCTCTACACTCAACCGCAATGAGAGCATCACCCTATGTGGAGGAAGCGTTGCGGTGGCTACCTCAAGAAGGGCACGGGGAATGGGGAATGGGAAATGGGGGAAGATCAACCCCTACTTCCAACTCTTCACGCCTTACTTCCGATCAACCCTCCAGACCAACTCACTCACCTGTTCCCTTATCCACATCCAGTCGAATTTTGCTGGTGGATGATAATGCTGACATGCGAGACTACCTGAAGCGGCTCTTAACCCAACGATGGCAGGTTGAAACGGCTGCAAATGGGGCGATCGCCCTTGAGATGATCCAACGGCAACTTCCCGATCTGATACTGACCGATGTCATGATGCCAGAGATGGATGGCTTTCAACTGCTCAATGCACTGCGGGCAGACCCTACCACTCAAAGTATTCCAGTTATTCTGTTGTCGGCACGAGCAGGTGAAGAAGCAACCGTCGAAGGACTAGAAGCAGGAGCAGATGACTACCTGATCAAACCCTTTTTCGCTCGTGAGTTGATGGCAAGAGTCGAAACTCAACTGCAAATGTCACAGCTACGCCAAGAGTTATCGTCAAATCGCTTTAAAAATGAGTTTCTCATGACAGTCACTCATGAACTGCAATCCCCCCTGGCAACGATTCTCGGTTGGGCACGATTTCTACAAACCAAATCCTTTGACCCTGATACGCTGGCACGAGCATTAGCCACAATCGAACGTAACGCCACCATTGAAGCAAAACTGATCAAGGACTTGCTGGATGTAGCCAGCATTCTCTCTGGGAAGCTGCGCCTGAAGTCTCAAGTCGTCGATTTAGCTTCGCTGGTACGAAATGTGACGGCAACATTCCGTGCAGCAGCTCAGGCAAAGCACCTGCAACTCGTTGAAACCATATCGGATGAAGTGCCGACTAATGTTGTTGCCGATGGCGATCGCCTCAAACAAGTCATTGCTAACTTGCTAGAAAATGCCATTAAATTTACGCCCAAAGATGGAAGGGTTGAAATTGGATTGTCATGGGTCACGGGTCATTCGTCGTTGGTAGAAGACCAAATAACTAATGACAAAGGACTCATGACAAATTATGTCCGAATTGCAATTAGCGACACCGGAATTGGTATCCATCCTGATTTTCTGCCCTATGTGTTCGATCGCTTTACTCAAGCCGAAGTACCCAGTCGTCATACCCCTGGCGGAGTGGGAATTGGACTGGCGATCGCCCATCATATTGTCGCACTTCATAACGGCACCATTCATGCGGAAAGTGCAGGAGAAGGGCAGGGGACAACCTTTGTTGTTAGATTACCAGTTGCTCTGGATTGTGGAAGTGAAGAAACAAAGATCTATATACACGGTAGATCCTGAATGAAGTGGCGACAGCTATAACCGCCACGATTCTCATCCGAACTCAGGTTAGATTAGCTCTCAAGCAGGATTTTAAGAAACGGCACTAAGCCTTATACCAAGGATCATTCATGGTAAACCCGAACACCTGACTTAGATTTTTATGACGCTCCCTTTACTGATTGTTGATGTACAAACAGGCTTTATGAATGACTTTACTCATCACATTCCCCGACGAGTAGTTCGTTTAATTGAGCAGGAAACTTACTCACCTATATTGTTTACTCGCTTTATCAATTCACCTGATAGTCCCTACACTCATCTTTTGAAGTGGGATGGTTGTCATGAGGCACCTGAGACAGATTTAGCAACCGAGCTTGCTCCTTACGTCCAATCTCAGTGTGTCTTCAGTAAACCAGGATTATGTGGCATACCAAATGAGTTGGCAGATTATCTCAACCGTCACCAGATTCAGCAGATTGCTGTTGTAGGAATTGACACAGATATGTGTGTTCTAAAAATTGCTATGGATTTATTTGATCAGGGCATTGAGCCAATTGTATTGACTGATTGTTGTGCGAGCACAGCAGGATTGCAAGCTCACCTGGCGGGTCTAGCTGTGCTCAGCCGCAATATTGGAGCACAACGTTTGCGCGATGCTGGTTTGGGAGAAGGAACCCTTGCAGCTCCTGTAGCTAATCAGAACCATTAGAGTCAGAACCATTAGAGGAGCATAACCCTGATGGCTACCTGCGACAATTCATCGGAGCGCACGCCGAAGTTTGTGATCTCAATCGCCAAGCTCATCCGATTTGTCAGGCAATCAACTGCTCAACTCTTTTTGGCTCTCTAACAGTCTCATAATGACCATGAGCAATTGAATCGGTTCGATGGGTTTGGGGATGTGCATTTGGAATCCAGCTGATAATGCCTCCAGGCGATCGCCCTCTCTTGCGTAAGCCGTCAAGGCAGCCGCCGGAATTCGTCCACCCTGACCAGGTGGCAGCGATCGAATGCGACGAATAAACGTGAATCCATCTTCATCAGGCATTCCAACGTCACTTAGTAGAATGTCAGGTTTGTGAGTTTGCAGCAATTGCCAGGCGGCTGAGGCAGAGGCAGCACTAATCACCCTGGCACCGTATTGCTCCAAAGCGGCTTGCAAAAATTCGCGTGTGTCTCTTTCGTCATCCACGATCAATACATTAACGTTGGATAGATCGAGCACTGTATCAACGATTGTTTGACGATGAAGCCCCTGATAGCTAACGGGTTGGTTCGGTAGAGCAGCCGTGAGGAGTGGTAAATGAACGGTAAAGGTCGTCCCCTGTCCTTCCCCACAGCTATCGACGTGAATGGTGCCCCCATGCAACTCGACTAAGTTTCGCACGATCGCCAGTCCTAACCCTAACCCACCTTGTGTACGGGTCGTTGTTGAATCCTCCTGTCGGAATCGCTCAAAGACATAGGGCAAAAAGTCTGGAGAGATGCCTTTGCCAGAGTCGATGACTTGAATTTGAGCGTAAATTGGGGAGTGGGAAGTGGGGAGTGGGGAGTGAACTGCTTTTATCCCATTCCCCATTCCCCATTCCCCATTCCCCACAAGCTCCAGTTGAATATCGACCTTTCCCCCGGCGGGTGTAAATTTAACGGCATTTGAGAGCAAATTCCAGACAATTTGCTGTAATCGTTCTGGATCACCAGAAACTAAATCTGTGTCTGGACTTGAATGGAATGAGAGGGCAATGGATTTCGCCGTTGCGGCAGGGCGAATCGTGTCGATTGCCGCCTGAATACAAGGAATAAGGTGAGTTGGGCGTAAGTCTAGCCGAATCTTGCCACGAATGATGCGTGAGATATCGAGCAGATCTTCAATCAATTGAGTTTGGGCTTGAGCATTTCGCTCGATCGAAGCTAGGGCTTGTTCTGTTTTCTGTGGGTCAAAGTTGCGAGTACGGAGTAACCGCGACCAGCCCAGAATCGCATTGAGGGGCGATCGCAACTCATGGGACACGACTGCCAAAAACTCGTCTTTCATCCGGCTAGCCCGTTCTAGTGCTGTGCGGGCTGCTCGTTCTCGCTCCAATGCTTTTGCCCGTTCTTCGATCAACAATTTCTGATCGTGAATATCGGTAGAAGAGCCAAACCATTTCACCATCTGCCCCTGTTGGTCATATAGAGGCAAGGCTTGTGACAGGTGCCAACGGTACTCCCCATCACTCGCTCGACGAATCCGATGCTCGATTCTAAACATTCTGCGGTCTGTTGCAGCCTCATCAAAGGACTGGAGGGTATAGGCTAAATCGTCCGGATGGATAATTGGCTCCACCCCCTCTCTTTGGGCTTGTTCCAGAGATAGACCCGTATATTCACACCAACGCTGATTGCAATATTCGTGATATGTGTCAGAGCGCACTACCCAGAAAAGTTGGGGCATCGTATCTGCTAGAGTACGGAACTTTAATTCACTCTCTTGCAAAGCCGCTTCCGTTTGTTTGCGATCGGTAATATCAAACAACATTCCCAACATGCGAGTCGGTTGTTCGTTGCTGTCGTAATGAAACCGACCATAGGACGAAATCCAGTGAATACTGCCATCTGCCCAGACTACGCGGTAATCACAGGCATAGTCTTGCTTGTCCTCCATTGCCTGTTGGAGACTCGCCTCCGTACCCGGTAAATCGTCTGGATGGATGCGATCGCGCCATTCTTTGTAGGTGCGTTTGGGATTTCCCGGTTCGTAGCCCAAAATGATTTCGTGGTACGGAGTCCAAACCACCTCATGAGTTGCTAAATTCCAATCCCAGGAACCAATGCGGGCAGCGTCCAGGGCTAATTCAAGTCGCTCCTGGCTCTCTCTCAATCGTTCCCCGCTCTCGATTAGTGCATTCTCGACTTGTTTGAGGGACGAGATATCAATGAACGCACCGATGACCCCTTGAACAGTGCCAGACTCGCATCGCACCGGAACGGCTCGACCATAGATCGAGCAAACCGCTCCATCGTCAAAGACAAACTCAAATTCACCAGAGACAGCTTGTCCAGTCCGCCCTGCCTGTTGCATCGGTAAGTCGTAGGGGTCAACATCCTGACCATTCTGTTGAATCTTGAACTGGAACGGATACTCTCCAGTTTCAGGAGTGGCTGTCATGATGGAGTCGGGCGATCGCCGCATCATTTCACACGCGGCACGATTCGGCGTCACGTGATGACATTGAGGGTCATGGGCGATCCAAACCCCCGCAGGAACGGCTTCCATAAACGCCTCCAGTTCTGCGGCTCTGGCTCGTGCGGTTGCTTCGCTTTGCCTCAGGGCAGCTTCTGCTCGTTTGCGCTTGCTAATATCGGTTGTGCTGCCGACCACCCGCACGGCTCGACCCATAACATCCCGCAAAATTAAGCCCTGATCCTGCACATCAACATACTCGTCCTGCTGATTGCGAACCCGGTATTCCAGGTTATAGCGATCGCCCTGCTGAAGTGCCGTCAGTACAGCCTGCCTCGTCGTTTCCACATCCTCCGGGTGAATCCGATTCAGCCACCACTCGCTATTGGGTGCGATCGCCTCTGTTGGGAATCCAAATAGATGACTGGTTCCTTCACTGCGATCGACCTGATCTTGCTCAATATCCCAGTCATACACGGCTGCATTAATCGCCGCCATTGCCAAACGAAACCGCTCGTTTGCCTGTGCCAGTTCTCGCTCCGTTTGTTTGCGCTCTGTGACATCAAACCCAATTCCCCAGCTTGCCCATCCGGGAATGGGAAACTCTGCCGAAATATTTGACCAGGCGATCGTCCGAACACGACCATCCTTACAGGTCAAATCCCATTCCCAGTTGCGATAGTAATCGCCCTGTTGACTCCATTGCGCGGTTTGCTGCTGACAGTATTGAGCATCGGGATACAGTTGCCCCATCATGCCAAAGTTACCAATTACCTCTTGCGCCGTGTATCCGGTTACTCGCTCGCATTCCTGGTTCCAGGCGATGATGTTGCCCGTCGCATCAAACGCATCCAGCATGACGGGCATGTTTTCCAAAATGGAGCGCAGACGCGCCTCGCTGCATCGTAGCTTATCCTCGACTTGATGCCGCTCAGTGACATCCCGCCAGGTGGCAACAAACCCATCCCCTAATTTAGCGGCCCGAATATCAAACGCTCGCATCAGTTGACGCTGCCCGTACTGGTCTTCATAGAACAGAGCATTTTTCACCAGGGGTTGTCCCGTTTTAACCACCTGGCAATACTCGTCAAATAATCCGCTGGTGCGATGAGCGGGTAACAGTTCACACAACCTCTTGCCCAGTTGTTCCTCTGCACTCAGTTGATTGTTCAGACAAGCGGCCTGGTTGACAAACTGGACTTGGAAATCCAGAATTTTTCCCTGCTCATCTCGAATGGCACTGTAGATGCCAAAGCAATCTAGCATCGTCTCGATCGAAGTGCGAAACCGTTCTTCGCTGTTTTGCAGTTGTTGATGAGTATTGGAGAGCAAGTGGCTCAGCGAGGTCACTTGTTCATCGAGGGCAGTAGACGGTGAAAATGTTGTATTCCTGCGGGTCAGGCTCAGTATCGTTGTGACCAATCCAAACAACCCGATCGCCCCAACCCCACCGGCTAAGACGGCTAGATTAGCTTCAGAAAAGGAACAGTTGGAATGGATGAGTTGGGCTAGGCCAATCAGTCCTGCTCCATAACCTAGCAGCGGTAGGAGGGTTGTCAACAGGGAAGGGCGATCGGTTTTGGGCATAGTAATTTTGCAATTCAAGCGAGCTATTGAAAAGCCTCAATAGAGGAAAATTAGACTTGAGGTAAATTTACGCCTTTGGGCAGACGTCAGCGACTATCGAAAGATGGAGATGCCGAAAATCGCAATAATATTCCAAACCTGCGCAACTTTTTTCTAGAGTCTCAACGCATCAACTTTCTACAGTAAGAGCAGATTTGATTGGAGAAGGAAGATGCAAATTGAGCAATATGCAGGTCTTGCGATCGCCCAACAATTATCAATCCAACCGATGACCGTTCCACTGTGGGGATTAGTCATTTTCATTCTCTGGACGATCGCATCTGTCATTCTTTTACTGGCCGTGAGACTTCGACACTTAGCGGCAGGAGGTAGCCCAAAAGACTTTGCAGCAATCGATAACAACAACCTGATGTGGCGGTATTTTCGTGTACAAGCTAACCTGGTCGAAAATCTGCCCCTGTATTTAGGAGTCGTTTTCCTCTTAACGGTGAGAGGGATATCTGGAGGCGTAATCGATCTACTCGTTGGCGTCTACATCTCATTCCGACTCTTACACTCCATTATTCACATCATAGGTGCTGATCCAAACCTACGAATATTGAGCTTGGCAATTCAGTTTAGTTGCTTAATTGGTTTGATCGTTCTGGCAATCCTCTAATCAACTTCTATAGCTGGATTCAACCTGGTTAGGATAGGGGGTGGGTGCATCTGACGGTTAGGGGAGTGACGGTTAAAACCGCAGCTACCAGAATAAACCTGCCTCCGCTATTTCATTGTTTGTAGCCGTAGCCACATTCGATGGGGCGAGTCAGAAAGCTCTCCCAGTATCAAGGTTTGAGCCATTGCCTTTGCCTTAAGCTTTCTGACCAAAGCTATAATCTTTCTTTGCATCGAGTATTGCTGACTGCTTTTTGTTTGGTAAGTTTAAACTCGTGCGATCATGGCTAGAGGCCGTTGTTCACCCACCTCAGCGAACTGGCTAATCTCATCGGTATCCAGTCGCATCAGCCGGTTTACCCATCTCTGTCACCTCCTGAATGTAACGCCAAGCGTCCGGTTGAGAACCATCCAGATCTGTAAAACCATAGACCTTTGCGAGTTGAGCACTGGAAAGCGATTGACCATTCCAACGAGCTACTTCTGGATCGCTAGCGAGATGAGCAACCGCGCGCCCAACATAACGCGGTGTTTCGGAAATAATAAAATGAGGTTCCTTAGCTGTAGCATCTTGCCAATTGGCTTCACTCACCCCGAAATGATCTAACATCATTTCTGAACGCAACCACCCTGGAGTCAGGCAGACTGCTGTACAGCCATGTGGTTTAACCTCCTGTGCCAGTGCCCACGCCATCCGAATAATTGCATTCTTGACAAGGTCATAGATTACAGCTTGCCGATAGTGTCCATTGTTGTAATCTGCTGTGCCATCGGTGAGTTCAACGACGAATCCTCCCGGTTTCTGAATTAGCAGCGGCAGAGCAAAGTGACTGGTAATGAGATGAGTGTCGATCGCCAAACGTAACAAGCGTAATCCCCGCTCCAGATCAACCTCCCAAATGGGTTTATCAAACTCAGCAAAATGTTCTGCTCCAATATCGTTGATCAAAATATCTAACTGTCCTTGTTCTTGCTCCACACGAGCGACGAGCAATCGCACCTGTTCTGGATCTAGATGATCCACTTGAACCGCAATACCCTTTCCCCCTGCTTGAGTCACTAACTCTGCGGTTTCTTCGATGGTTTCAGGGCGGTTGTAGTCCGACTGGTGTGTGCGAGTTGTGCGTCCTGTCACATAGACGATCGCTCCGGCTGCACCCAGTTCGGTCGCAATGCCTCGCCCTGCTCCACGAGTGCCTCCTGCCACGATCGCCACTTTATCTTTTAGTGGTTGCATAATTGCTGTTCTCCAACGGCCATACTCGCAGCATAAGGGCGACTTCATGACACCCCTTGTCATATTCAGCGGTAATGTAGAAGACGTTGCGGGAGTTTTAGAAATCGTTATGCGTGCCGATCGCCTCCTTTCCATCCTGATGCTGTTGCAGGTTCATGCTCGGCTAACCACACGCGAACTGGCAGAGCGACTGGAAGTGTCTGAGCGTACCATTCACCGCGATATGGATGCCCTCAGCAGTGCAGGAGTCCCAGTCGTGGCAGAACGGGGTAAGGGTGGTGGATGGGGATTGCTGGAGCAATATCAAACGACATTAACCGGACTCAACCTGGCAGAGATTCAGGCGTTATTTGTGCCAAAGTCGCCTCATCTACTGGCCGATTTAGGGTGGGGTCAGGCGTTTGAAGCTGCATTACTCAAGCTTCTAGCCGCCTTACCCGCTGCCAATCGTCAGCAAGCGGAATTGGTGAGCCAACGCATTCATGTTGACCCCACCGGATGGCAGCACTGGGACGAAGAGATGGCAGCATTCCCGGTGTTGCAAGCCGCCATTTGGCAGGAACGGCAGGTTTTGTTGAATTATGAACGCGGAAACGGTCAGCGAATTGAACGATTGGTTAATCCGTTGGGATTAGTTGCCAAAGGCAGTGTCTGGTATCTGGTTGCAGCCGTTGAGGAAGAGGTGCGCTCTTACCGCATTTCACGAGTGCAGAATGCCGTGCTGCTGGATTCTCATTGTATTCGGCCAGTTGGGTTCGATTTAGCCCACTATTGGCAGCGATCGATGGTGGAGTTCAAAGCGAATCTGCCTTACTATGGCGTAACGGTACGGGTCGCGCCAGAGGCAATGTCCTGGCTACGGTATGCGGGGTACTTTGCTCGCATTGAACAGATAATTGATGCCCCCGATGCCGATGGGTGGGTGCAGATCTCGCTACGGTTTGACATTGAGAAAGCTGCCTGTGCCTATGTGTTGGGGTTTGGTGGACAGATGGAAGTGATTGAACCCCCAGAGTTACGCGATCGCGTGTTGCAAGCGGCAAAGGAGGCGATCGCACTTTATACACAACACCCTCTCAAATCACCGTCCTAACTCACTTTACTTAACCAGGTGAGAACGAATTTTCTCTATCTTTGGATAGATTCTTCATCACTTCTTTGTTCAATAACTCATCTCAAGAATGTGATAGTGCTACAAGAATTAGATAGCCAAGAGATAGAGCCTCTTCCTAACTTAAGGGTGTCTGAAGGAATCAATATTAGGAGGAGCAATGGCACGTTTATTTGCGATCGCCTACTGATATGTGGGTCGCAATCGTCACAAAAGAAAATTTTGGAACCATGTTCGGGCGATCGCCGCATTTACCACAGCAGCCCTATTCACACTGGCACTCAATGCCCCATCAAAACTGTAGAGGTCGATGAATTCACTGGAACATACGATTCTTTGGCGCAGATTGGATTGATTTAGATTTAGGATTTACTCCAGCCGCCCAGTTCTGTTCACCGGAAGAAGTGACACCTGACTTTACTCATCACCTATTCCAACGGTTCATGCAATAGGCAACCGAAGTTCCGCGATGCAATTACCAGTGGGCGATTGTCGATCGCCGTAATCTGAAGTTAATTGGCTGTGGCGGATTGCGACAGGATGGTTACACGATTGGGCAGGCAGAGCTTGGAATTGAAGCACCTCAGTACTGGGGTCATTATGCCTATGCGATCGAAGTCGGCAAAGCTCTGATTGATTTTGGGTTCCGCAATTTCGGACTGAGGGAGATCATCGGTATTTCTGTGAATGCTAATTTGAGAGTATCCCGGTTGGCAGAACGTATGGATTTCAGGCGATCGCTACACAACCTGGTTCCGACTGGATGCGAGAGAGGGGATGGAACCAGGTTGAATGGCAGCTTACAAGAGAATCATGGGAGTATCACTTGCGCCAATAATGGGCGGTCATGAAGTGCTGCCACTGCCCATCATCTTTCAGCATGTGGGAAGTCAAGATGCGGTGATTGTCGCTCTTGAACTCGATTACGTCTTTGTACTTGCCTAGTTTCTCCTCACCCGTCATGGCAGGTCCATCCGAGTTGAGCGTCAGCACAGTTTCTCCTGCATCTAACTCACCATCGTATTGCCAGAGATACGTCATCATTGACCCGATCCAGGTGCCTACATAACGCTGTTTTTGAGGATCGTAGCCGAGGGTCATGAGTGTCGTTGCAAGACCACAACCCGGCATCTCACCCTGTCCTTCTGCCAATATCCAGAGTCCACCCAGCGATCGCACCGTTTCTGTTCCCGTTGATTTTATGGGGGGTTGATCGGGTCCCATCATTGCTTCGGTTTCATAGGTCCACTCCCCGACGAGTTTCTGGAGCCACTGATGTTCTTTTTGAGGTTGAGCAGGTATGGATGGGGTTTGTTCGGTTTGAATAGTTTCCATGTTGTATCTCCTTGTGTTGCATGATTGAGAAGTGCGATCGCACTATTGGCATAGAAGTGTGGTTTTTTCTATCCATAGGTCGGCTTTTGCGGATACCCAGATGGTGAATCTTCAAAGTCTTCTTGCCGCCCGTAAGGAGTCATATCAAGCAGACTGTAGGAATCTGTGAGGGATTCAACGCCACGGGCATAGGTTGAGTAGGTGTGGAAAACATCGTCATCTAAGCGGAAGAAAACGCTGAGTCCGTGACTCTCGCCTTGCATCACATTGGGTCCGTTTAATCGCTCTAACTCCGCTTTGTCTCGATAGTTGTATTCGATGGGTGCAACGGTTTCGTCTAGCGTGACGTGGAAATCGTAGTTGAAATCGCTACCAAAGGAGGAATACCAGGGAAGCGTCCATCCCTTTAGTTGCTTGTAGGCTTCTAATTTAGGGAACGGAGCACGGGAGATCAACACAAATGTCGTATCCCGTTCATTCAGCATGGATAGATCGCCCAGCGAATTAACAAAACCTGTACAGCCCCCACAGCCCTTCTCCCACTCCGGTGCAAACATGAAATGGTAGATGATTAGTTGGGTACGTCCTTCAAACAAATCAATCAGTCTGACAGAACCATTTGAACCTTCAAAGGTGTATTCCTTTTCAAGTTGAACCATTGGTAGCCTACGTCGCTCAGAATTAACACGATCGCGCTGCTTGGTCAACTCTTTTTCGTGTTCCAGTAATGTTTTACGAGCAGTCAGCCACTCATCTTTACCAACAATTTTTGGATGGGCAGTTACATTCTGAATCATTATGAGTCTCCTATTGGTTAACTGCGCTGGAATCCATGTACATTAGCTCCCAAATGTGACCATCTAAATCTTGAAATCCATGACCATACATGAATCCGTGGTCTTGCGGTTCTTTGTAGGTTTTGCCACCAGCGGCGATTGCGTTGTGAACCATCTCGTCAATCTTTTCTCGACTTTCCATTGATAAACACGTCAATACCTCAGTACTTTTTGTGGCATCGCAGATTTCGTTTGGTGTAAATGTTCTGAACTTCTCATGAGTCAGGAGCATCACAAAGATGTTCTCAGAGACAATCATGCAAGTAGCCGTCTCATCAGTAAATTGAGGATTGAACTGAAAGCCGAGTTTTGTAAAGAATTCGATTGATTGCTGGAGATTTTTGACAGGTAGATTGACGAAAATTTGAGTACTCATGATTTCTCCTGTGTGGTGTTTTATGAAGCAATTTGTGAAATATTGACAGTGAAGTTGAAGAGTGTTCAGAAGCTCAAACGACCTGCTCGCAATTGATCATCCAGGGTGTACCGAACTGATCGATCAACATACCAAAACGTGTAGACCAGAAGGTTGGAGCGATCGCCATTTTCACTTTGCCGTTCTCTGCCAGAGCGTGAAAAATATGTTCTGCCTCGTCTGGCTCGGATACGCTCACCTGTACGTAGAAGCCTTGAGGAGGTTCAAAATATCCCGGAGGGCAGTCAGATCCCATTAAGAGGCGATCACCTAAATCCAGGCAAGCGTGCATAATTTTGTCATGCCACTCCAGAGAGACATTCTCTGCGGAAGGTGCCTCCTTGTGGGTCATCATCATGGTGATTTTGCCACCGAGACATTTCTCGTAGAACTGAAACGCAGCCTCACAGTTGCCATTGAACATCAGGTAGGAATTGAGTTGCATTGATTTCTCCTTTGGTCGTCGATTCTGTGTTTTGATGGACTGATCAGTTGCAGATGAAGCTACTCTTGCTGTCGCGTTTCAACCTGGGCACGAATGCGGTCTTCCTGCTCCCTTAATTTGGGTGTCAGGGCTTCACCAAAATCCTCTGCCTCGAACACGGGACGGATCTCAATATCAGAGTCTCCTGGCATTGGGTTAGGGCAGCGTTTTACCCAGGCAATTGCCTCTTCCATTGAGTCCACCTGCCACAGCCAGTACCCTGCAACTAACTCCTGTGCTGGAGCGAAAGGTCCCTGGGTGACGGCGCGATCTGTTCCCGAAAAGCGAACTCGCACCCCTCTTGAGCTAGGATGAAGCCCCTCAGCAGCAAGCAGAATACCTGCCCTGGCTAATTCTTCGTTGAACTGTCCCATTTCAGTCAAAAGCTGTTCGCTTGGCATAATTCCAGCTTCGGAGTCGTGGGTTGCTTTGACGAAGACCATGACTTTCATTGTGAAATCTCCTGTTGAGTAGTTTTGAGTTGGATTAGTAAGGATTGAGCGTACTTATCGTTAACTCGCAGCAGCACGCTTGAGTTCATCAATCTCGATCTTCTTCATTTGCAGCATGGCAGTTGTCACCCTTTGGGATGTTGCTGCATCGGGGTGATTGAGCAACTCAATCAAAACGTGAGGAATAATTTGCCAGGAAACACCGTATTTGTCCTTGAGCCAGCCACATTGCTGCGCGGTTTCATCCCCACCCGCAGACAGTTTTTGCCAGTAATTGTCCACTTCTTCCTGGGTATCGCAAAAGACCTGGAAGGAAATTGCCTCATTGAATTTGAAGGCTGGACCGCCGTTCAGTGCGGTGAATAGCTGACCATCCAGTGCAAAGCTGACGGTCATGACGGTTCCAGCGGGTTGTCCATGAATTTCCTGTCCAGCGTCTCCGTATCGGCTGATGTGGACGATCTTAGAATTGCGAAAAACTGACGTATAAAACTGAGCGGCGGCTTCGGCTTGATCATCAAACCATAAACAGGGAGTAATTTTGGAATTAATTTGCATGAATGTTTTCCTCAACTTCAATGGGCTGGTAATCCCGCAATTTCAAGAACAGGGCGAATCTCGACCGTGCCCACTCGCGCCCCTGGAATGCGGTTAGCGATCGCGATCGCTTCATCTAAATCCTGAGCATTCACCAGATAGAACCCGCCCAATTGCTCACGGGTTTCAGCAAAGGGACCGTCAGTTACCAGCGATTTGCCCTCACGGATGCGAACACTGGTAGCCGTTGCAACAGGATGGAGGGGAGCAGATGCCACAAATTGTCCTTTGGTATGGAGTTCTTGGGCGAGTTGGGTAGATTCGACGTAGCAATGCTCCCGCTCGGTGTCACTCATGGCGTTTTCGTCCATATAGATCAGCAGCATGTATTTCATTCGGTTGCCTCCTTTGTCATTCAGTCGAATGGGAATCGTTCAAATCGACACTTCACTGAAAAACTTTTTATTGAATACGATCGAGTTTTGCCTCTGTTGTCATTCAGTCGAATGAGAATCGTTCAAATCGACACTTCACCAAAAAACTTAATTTTTGGTACAGACGTACTAAATTATCATCATTGTATTCTCTTGTCAGTCAGTCGAACGGGAATTCCTCAAATCGACACGTTGTCCAAAATTCTTTGTGTCTTTCTATGACAGATATGGCTTCAACCTCACAATCAGATGTCACCCAGGCGATTGCATCTGTCTATCGGGCTGAATGGGGACGCATTGTCGCTATCCTGATTCGGCTGGTAGGAGATTTTGATCTGGCAGAAGAAGCCGCACAGGAGGCGTTTGCAGCAGCGGTGAATCAGTGGGAAACCAGCGGTATTCCCGATTTGCCTCGTGCTTGGATTATCCGAACTGCCCGATATAAAGCGATCGATCGCCTCCGACGACGAACCCGACTGACCGAAAAACTAGAATGGTATGCAGCATCGGGGTTGATTCCATCAAGCGAAGAACCAACTTACGAAAGTGATGAAATTGAAGACGATCGCCTGCGATTAATCTTCACTTGTTGCCATCCCGCACTGGCGTTTAGCGCAAAGCGCAACTCCGAAGGCACCGAAACTCAAGTAGCATTGACTTTACGAATGTTGGGCGGACTGGAAACCGACGAAATTGCCCGCGCATTTCTGGTTCCGACCACGACAATGGCACAGCGGTTAGTTCGTGCCAAACGCAAAATTCGAGATGCAGGTATTCCTTATAAAGTGCCAGAAACAACCGATCTCGCTCCTCGGATAGAGGCAGTCCTGACGATAATCTATCTCATCTTCAATGAAGGTTATGCCGCCACCAAAGGAGATTCGATCGTGCGGGCTGACCTCTGCACTGAAGCGATTCGATTAGGACAACTGGTGCGGCAATTAATGTCACCCCAACCTCCTTCAGAAGTCACAGCATTGGTAGCGTTGATGTTGCTGCACGACTCGCGACGAGATGCCCGTCTGGATGAAGCAGGTGATTTGATTTTGCTGGAAGACCAGGATCGGAGCCGTTGGAACCATTTACAAATTGCTGAGGCGTTGCCCCTGGTAGAAGAATCGTTGCGGGGCGGAACAGGGGTTTATGCGCTACAAGCGGCGATCGCTGCACTCCATTGTCAGGCAGCACGAGCCGAGGAAACCGACTGGGCACAGATTGTGCGACTTTATGAGGTGTTAGAACGCTTGCAGCCTTCACCCGTTGTGACTTTGAATCGAGCGGTGGCGATCGCAATGGCAGAGAGTCCTCAAGCGGCATTTGGACTGATTAATCAACTTGCTCCAGAACTGGACAGCTATCATCTATTTCACGCTACCCGTGCAGATTTATTCCGACGTATCGGAGCATTCGAGGAAGCATCCCAAAGCTATAAACGGGCACTGGAACTAGTGACGAATGACAGTGAGCGTCGCTTTCTGGAGCGTCGATTGCGCGAAGTTCAGCCCTAACGTACTGGATTTCAGCTTATAGAGAGCTCCTGGCAAATAACAGGACTTCCTACATAAAGCGATCGCGCCTCATCAATTCACTGCTGCTGATACAAATACTTCAGTATCCGTTGAGTGGTTGAACGCATTGGTCTAAATCCATGTATCTTAGCCATGCGATCGCTTCGATCTCAGAGCTAGCAATGATATCACCCATGTAGTCTGCCCCAAAGCAGCGCATCGTCACCTGAGTTGGTTCTGCATAGCCATGAGCGACTTCCTGGACAAACATCACTTCAGTTAAGGTTTCAGCAATCAGACTGACATTGAGATCTTCCTGAACCTCCCGGCGCAATGCTTCCCAGTCAGATTCACCCTTCTCCCGTTTTCTACCGAGCAAAGAAAACGCATCTCTGCCCGGACAACGGGCACATCAAACCTGTCTAACCTTGATGCAAATTCAAGCAACGACATCAACAACAAACACCGTTCTCCGAGCTCTAATTCAAAGCGGGTAAGTTTCTCTCATTCATACCCATCTCAAATGATTTCTATGAGTTGATGATTCAATGCTTCAAGATGGATTCCGTAACGCTGAAACAAATCAGTCTGAAAGGTCTTATTGGTATCAGTTAACCGCATCAAACCCCACAAAAGATGTTCTGTGCCAATCGACTTCTTGCCTTGAAGCCGAACCACCTGTAAAGCAAGCTCCAGGACAAACTTGCTTTGTGAACTCAATTTGAGATTCTCTCCTGGTTCAAAGCTATGCTCATCCGTTGTGACTCTCAGTGTTGCACCATGCGCTTGCAGTAATTGAGCAGACGTTGTTGTTGGATCTGCCAATAGTCCAGCTAGCAAATGTTCTGGTTCAACCTGTGGCTCCTGTGGAGGTGTGCCTTGCGTTGATTGCTGCAATCGTAAGGCTTCATTACGAGCGAAGGTAATGGCATGAATTGCCTGTTCTGTGAACCGTTCAAACCCAAATTCAAAACCGAAGAAATTTTTGACTCGTTCAAGTAATGTTTGCATCGAATTCTTTGCCTCAAAAATGAAAACGTCTTCGATCGCGACCTGAAACAGACTGGCAATTTTGAACGCCATATCTAAACTGGGGTCAAACTTACCCGATTCAAATCCGTTGACCGCTTGGCGACTGACTCCCAATGCTCTGGCGAGGTCGGATTGTGACCATTGGCGCAATTGTCGAAGCTCTTTCAGCCGATTTTTCATCCGTTCGCCTATTTGCTGTCAAGTCCTACTTTACATTGTCAGGAGATCGATTGTCAAGTATCACTTGACAAAACTAATTTACGATCTGACTTAACATTGTTGAAAACCCTGTTGCTCCTGACCCTCCTTGCTTAAGCGAGGTCTTAAAGAAGCCGTGTTAAATCGTGACTGATCTTTAGAATGTGGCAATGACCAATCCTGCTGATCCAACCGTCCTACAGGTTAACGGTTTTACGATGCGTCCACTTCAGTCTTTGCATTTGGAGAGGCTTGCATCTATTTGGGCTGATCCTGAAGTAACTCGCTTTCTACCAAGTCGAGGTGTTCCAATTTCCAGAGAGAGTACAGAAAAAGCACTACAATCGTTCATCCATCACTGGCAGCAGCGAGGATATGGGGTTTGGGCGATTAGTGTTTCGCACAACTCCGAAGGAACCGCCGAAAACAGTTCATCTCAAATGGTGGGCTACTGCGGTCTGCGTTATTTAGATGAATTGGAGGAAGTTGAGGTGCTTTATGGACTCGCCAAAGCCTACTGGGGGCGAGGAATTGCAACACAGGCAGCGAAGGTGGCTGTAGCCTACGGGTTTAATGTTGCTCATCTCGACAAACTCATTGGGCTAGCCCTACCTGAGAATCTCGCTTCTAGACGAGTTATGGAAAAAACTGGTTTGCAGTATGAAAAGCCAATTCACATTTTTGGCTTGGATGCACTCTACTACTCCGCAAAAGCGTCTCAGTCTGGTGCTCGCAACAATCAGTAGAGAGCATTCCAGTTTGCTGATAAGCTCAGCCAATTAAATTTGAGATTTAAGGAGTTGTTTCCAGTTATGTTCCGTACTGTCATTGGCTGGAAACAAACACTCAATTCTTAGTTCTTGCAGAGTAATGTCGTAGGGGGTGCCGAGGGTGGCGATCGTTGAGAAAAACTCTAATTCGAGATCTCCTCGTTTGAGATGAACAGTTAGCAGCATAGTATTTTGAGTCGTTCGAGCGGAAGGATGCCAAACCTCTGCAATGCCCGGATAACCCATCAACTCATCTAGCAATGCTTTGGATTGTTCACTTTCACCCTCAGCGATCGCCTCTCGATGTAAACGCTGTAGCAAATGCACTGAAAAATCATCCCAGTTCACAACAAAGGGACGGAACCCTTGGGGATGAAACATGGCTCGCATCAGGTTGACTTTTCCATCCCGGTAGAAGTGGGCTTGTAGTTCCTCTGGGGCGATGAAAGCGTTGAGCAGCTGATTGGCAGCAGGGTTGGTCAGCAATAGATTCCAGTAGCGATCGACCACGATCGCTGGGTAGGGTTCCTGTTGTCGTAGCATGAAGTCGAGTGCTTTACGGATAGAAGCCATTTCAGGAGCCGACAGATCGGTCTCGGCGTGGATGGGCGCAAATCCAGCAGCAGTCAGCATCAGGTTTTGCTGTCTCAACGGAATTTCTAGTACCTCTGCCAGTTGCAGCACCATTTCTCGGCTGGGTTTGGCTCGTCCCGATTCCAGAAAACTAATGTGGCGTTGAGACACCTGGCTGGTTACAGCAAGATCTAGCTGGCTAAATCCTCGCTGGCTGCGCCACTGCTTCAGGAGCAGTCCAAACGAGTCGAGAGATGGATTTGAGGCAATCGTGTGCTGCTGCATCACAAGGTTCGTAAAAGATGAGCTTGATTACCTGGTAGGTAATTGCTTTGATTATCTCCCTATTCCATCATGAAAGCACACTGATTGAGGATAAACTCATGCTGAAAGCAACAAATCTCCCAACAGCTCACACATTCAGCGGCATCAAAGTTTTGTATCTGATTCTGACCATTGTTGGCTCAATTGAACCCTGGTTTTGGCTCCTGCAAGATCCGTCGGCATTGCTTTCTCCCTCATTGTTCTTGCAACGAGCATTTGCCAATAATATTGCAGCAGGATTGACAGCCGATTTGTTGATTTCTGCGATCGCCTTCTTCTGCTTTGCCTGGTTTGAATTGAAGCGGTTAAATCTCTCCCGCACCTGGATCATTCTATATATTGGATTGACCTTCGGTGTTGGGCTTTCCTGTTCTCTCCCCTTCTTCCTATACCGCCGAGAGCAACAGTTAAAGCGCACTGCTTGAGATTGACCAGAGAGGCAATGCCTGAAGTTCAAAGCAAGTAGCTGTTGAGGCAAATTTTTAGGATACTTTGGGTTGTACGGCTGAAACAATCGAGAGTCCCTCCAGACCCATATCAAACGGCAGTTCATCAATCACTCTGCGCTTAAGCTTGCGGGTAAACATGAGTCGAGTGTAGCGACGGGTATAGGGATCGAGGCGCAACAGTTGTTCGGCTAATTCATTGGCTCTTTCTAGTAATTCGTCACGGGGATGTACTTCATTCACCATGCCCAGTTGCAAAGCTTCTGTCGCTGATACCTTTTGCATGGTTAGCAGGAAATAGTGCCCTCGAATATCGCCCATTGCAGCCGGATAGAGAATCTGCACGCCATCTGCTGGAACGACTCCTCCACCCACGGATAAATGCTGGTTATCCTGGAAATACGCCTCTTCAGCCGCCAAAATAATGTCTCCCATTAAGGCATATTCACCATGAATCGGTGCAGGACCATTGACGGCGGAAATGACAGGAACACTAATATCGAGAAAGTTGTAAAGCAACTGACGTGCTTCTGTAAGGATGGCATACCAACCTGCGGGCTTTGTGATGTCATCTACAGTAGAAAAGTCGATGTGGCTAATCCATTGTTCACCGGCCCCTGTGAAGATGACGACTTCATTTTGGCGATCGCGAGCAATCTCCCCAAAGGCTTCTGCAAACTCTCGATGGGCTTTCCCGGTATGAATGTGTGAGCCGCCATTGGTGTGCATCGTCACCGTTAAAATACCAGAATCAGTCCGTTCTAGTTTTAGATTCTCGTACTTGTCTTTGTAGTCGTTAAAATGTGTCATATTTCTACTCTCGTTGCTTATCTTACAAAGTATTCAGTTCCTGGACTAATTCGATCAAATTGCCGCTATTGTCTTTAATGAAACAGACGGTGAACCCAAGTTCTTCGTCTGCTACAGGTTCCAAAGCAATTTCAACATTGCGTTGCTTGAGTTCCGTGGCGATCGCATCAATGTCATTTACAGCAAAAGCAATGTGTTTATATCCTTGAGCCAACAAATCATCAGGAACATTCACAGGAGATGGATAGGTTCGTGCTGAGTTTTCACGCTCAAACACTTCAATCCGAAATCCATTCAGTTCTAAAAAGGCTTGTCGAGTTGAGAATTGAGGTAACTCTCGTCTTAAGGTTGCTGTGAATCCTAACTTCTCTTGATACCACTGAATCGTTTCTTCCAAATTGGAAACAGACCGTGCGACGTGGTGAGGATTAAGCGAATTCAAAGATGCATAGCTAGTTTGTGATTGAGTAGGTGACAGTGAAAGGAGCATTAAGCCAAGGGCAATAACTGTTCCCATCACCAACTTAGTGATAATTCTTCGATTCATTGCTTAAAAATCGCTGTAGAGTTCTAAGATATTGCCATCGATATCTTTGAAATAGACAATGCGAATACCGGGTGGATCGTAGGTTGCAGGTGGACTGATAAATTCAACTCCCCGATCGCTTAGAGCTTCATAAGCGCGATCGACATCATCCACAGCAAATGCTAAGTGTCGCCAACCTTGCGAGAGCATATGTTGAGGCGGTAAAGCATTCTGTTCTTCAGGTCGCCCTGACCCTTGCACTTGAGCCAGATCTATCCGAAAGCCTGGGATCTCCATCCAGGCAATTTGCACATTGCCGTTATCGAGTACAACCCGTTTCGTTTCAGTAAAACCGAGCTTCTCTGAATACCACTGTGATGCAGCCTCCACATCTGCAACGGATACGGTCATGTGATGGATTTCGAGTGAAACGGGCGATCGCGTCGAATCTTGAATGGATGGCTGTTGAGATTGTTGGGCAACACTATGAATTGCCAAAGAGCCGATCGCTAGAGCAGATAGGGCGATCGCTGACAATAATTTCTTGGTTAGCATCAGTTCCTCTAGTTCTAACGAGCAGGTGTCAATGGTCTGAAGCGCAGTAAATAATAAGGAGGAACTCCACCATCAACGGGTTGAAAGAAAATACTTTTGTGTGCCTGGTTTGTTGCTACATAAACGTAGCCATCTGCGGCAGGTTCAAAGCCTTCAGTGAAATTCAACAATTCATCATCTTTGCGGATCAAGCGATAGTTGCCTTGAGCATCCGTGACACCGATCGCGTTGTATTGCAAATCTGTGTTGTAGATGTTTCCGGCTGTGTCTACCATCAAGCCATCACCAATGTTTTTATCGCCATATCGTTCTACGCGACGACCAAGTTCTTCTGCACTGAGACTGGTATCAGTTAGATCACGAGTCGAGATGCGATAAACGCTGGTGCTGCTCATCGGACTGTAATAAATCCATTCGTAATTGGGGTCGATCGCAATGCCATTCACACCCCACCGCGAAGGTATCTGTTCACCTGTTTCCCGATTCGTGGTGATCATCAACGGTTGACCTTCGATAATGGCATCGATCGCCTCCGCCTGTACGCTGGGATGCCCTGCCAGCAACCGACGCGATTCTCCCGTATTGAGGTCAACTACGACCAGTGCCGGGTTAAATTGCCACGGTTCTGAACCCCCTGCTGTATCTGCGATGACTACCAGATTTCTCGATTCATCAATCACAAAATCCTGCATGGAAGAATTGGGTTCGTTCGCGGGAGCTAGAATTTCAATTTCTTTCACTAAGGTTTCTGTCGTCGTGTCCCAGCCAAGTAGCTTGGGAAGCCTACCATTTCCGCCCATATCCAGCATCCACAGCACTCCCTGGCTATCAATTCGTAAAGCATGAGATTCATACTGCGCCCCAGCAGGATAATCTCGAAATGTGCCGTCCGGTAGCAATTCATGGACTCGGTTTGGATTGGGTGCGCCAAAGTGTTCTGTCCAAATCACTCTGCCATCGGGAGTTTTGACCACTGCCGAGGGGCGAATCGGTAACTCAGCGACTACTTCAAGTTCAACCTCATTGGTGACAGGTAGATTCGGTAATGCAGTCTGTGTTGTCTGGCTGACGAGCATTTCGCTAGTCTCAAGCGATTGTTGTGCAAGAGTTAAAATTGCTCCACCTGTAGCGAGTCCAGTTGTGGCGATCGCCAATGAAACCAGGATCTTCAGAGTTTTGGCTTGCATGATTAGAATTCCTTCTATGATGAATGATTTAGAGCCAGGAGTGAAATGGACTTACTAGGGCACAGGTTTGCGAGAGTTAAAGAATCCTCCATTGGGTCCATCTGCCGGAAGTGTTGCCAGCCAAACGGGTGTATCAGCCCCCTTTTCTACGGAAAGCTCACCTCTCTCAGAGCTGTTTATCTTTCCCAGATGGCAATCAAGTTGCCGTTGTTATCTCGAAAATTAGTGACAGATGTTCCAACTTCAGGGATGTAGCGGCTTTCCCAAATTAGTTGAACACCGTTTGATTTTAGTTCTGCATCTGTTGCCTGCAAATCATCGACCCAAAATACAAGATTCCGTAAGCCCTGTACTTTCAAGTGGTCAGGTGGATCTTGCGGATTGCCTTCAACGTTTTCGCTACCCGCGATATAAATCAGATCGATGAAGAATCCATTCTTCTCAATTAGAGCAATTTCAATTCCCGTAGATACATTTCGTCTATTCTCAAGTTGAAATCCCAGCTTGTCTTCATACCACTCGATCGATTCATCGAGATTCGCCACAGAGATCGCAACATTGTAAATTTGCAGTGTTTCTAACCCTTCTCCTGGAGTTTCTAGAGATTGGCTCATGTTAAGAGAGGATGAGTTTGTTAATCGCTCAGTGGATGATGCCTGTGGCTGAAACTCAGGATATGGAACGAGAAACAAACTAAACGTTAAGGCTAGAGGTGCAAACAACGCCTTCATAAGTGCCGTCCCTTTGCTGGAATCTACACTTACTGTAGAAGGACTCAGGCAGTACGGTCTTGCACGTCTTTGCTAATCCAGAGGACGTTTTTGCTATCCTGCTGCATGGCTTTAGGAGAGACTCCAACAATACGCTTGAAATGGCGGCTCAGGTGGCTCTGATCGTAGAAGCCAACAGCAGTCGCAATCTCAGAAATCGCCATTTCTCCGGCTTGCAGCAATTCCTTTGCCCGTTCAACCCGGTAGTGAGTCTGAAATTGATGCGGTGCTAATCCAGTAGATTGCTTAAACAACCGCGCAAAATGGTAGGCACTTAAATTTACTTGTGCCGCAATTTCATCCAAACTCAAGTCCTGATCAAAATGAGCCTGGATGTGGGCGATCGCCTGCTGTAACTTCGGCTTAGACAGTCCACCGGAATATTGCCGAACCGCTTTCTCAATATTGCTGTATTCTCTGAGCACATGCACAGCGAGAGCATTAACCAAAGATTCCGCATAGAGGCGGTTTGCAAATTTATCATTTTGCAATTCAGAGAGTAGCAACTGACCGATGTGTTGAATTTGTAGATCGGCTACCGCAAAGCGATTCAGAACTTCAACCCGAACAGCATCAACTTCGATCGCTTCTACAGCGACTTTAGTTACAAGGGCAGGTTCAACACAGAGGTGCAATACATCGACCTCGGAATCCCAAATCCACTCGCTAGGTCGGTTAGCAGGCGTGAGAATGATATCGCCTTTCATGACCTGTCCTTCATAGATCTGCCCATCCAACTTCTGCACGAGTTGGTAGGACTTACCGCAGTTGAGGGTAATGAGATGTTGCGCCATTGGTGGCGATGCAATTTCGTCTGGGGAATGATGACGATACTCCGTCACAATGCCATTCCATCCTTTTGATTTACTGGAAAGAATCGGTTGATGTGGCAACTCATCCAGGAAGCGAACTGTTTTCTGTCGTGCGCGCTCAGCTTCGCTTCTAGGCATAGAACGGGCTCCCAAAAGGCTTTACAAGGAGTATAACTTGATGAGCGTTTGGAGAGCGTAATTTTATTTCTCAAATAACATCCACTTTATCTATAGCAGTCCTAAATCAGTTGTGAGATGAGTTGTGAGAGATGGCGCGGGCTTCTCCCGCGCCATCTCTCACAACCCATTTGGGATTGCTATATCCAAAGGTAGATGACTTGATTATTTCAATAGGAGCATCAGATTGTATTCCTGACGAATATCAAGGAGCGATCGCTCCATCAAGGGTTCAAAATCCAGAAACGGTAACAGCTTTTGGCGATTTCGAGTCTTAAACCAAATTGGAATTAACTCTAGAATGACTCCGGGAAGTACTTTCAGAATTGAGCCATACAGCCAAAGCGTTCCCTTTTCTCTGATCATATCCTCGTACATCACATCAACAGCAGGGGAATTTTTCATCTTGAGATAGGTCTGAAACGTACATTCACTCGTCCACCAAAACAGAGGCAGAATTTTCAACTCATCAAACATTCCCGTATCGCAACCGTAGATGACATGACCCACATCATGGGCACGGAGAATTCTGGCAAAGTCTGAGGGTTGGGTTGCTGGATCGGTGATGTGGGGGTTGAGGGAATAGTATTCTGCTAATCCTTCGCGCAGGGTTTGAGTACTGGCTTTGTCGGTGTAACGAGGACGCTGCATAATTGCCTCTTATTTCGATACGATATTGTATCGTAAATTATGATAGCAGCCATGACGATTCCAAGTAAAAAGTCGCCAGGAAGACCCCGGAGTGCCCGATCTCATCAAGCAATGCTGCAAGCAACCTTAGAATTGCTGGCAGAGGTTGGTTTTGAGGCAATGAGCATTGAGGCGATCGCTGCCCGTGCAGGGGTTGGCAAAACCACCATTTATCGGCGTTATAGCAGTAAGGCTGAACTGGTGGCAGATGCGGTCGAGAGTATTCGGGAAGAGATTGTCATTCCTGATACTGGGAGCCTTTGGGGTGATATGGATACTCTCATTCAAACTGCCGCTCAAATCTCGCTGAATCCGTTAGGACGACAAACGGTTGCCATGATTATCAGCAGTGCATCAAGTAATGCTGAATTTGCTCAAATCTACTGGACGAAGTACTTACAACCACGGCGAGAGGCATTTGCTGTTGTGTTGGAGCGAGCCAAAGCAAGACAGGAAGTGAAGCCTGACATAGATCCCGGTCTGGTTTTCGATACGATGAGTGGCATTATGCTACATGCCATGCTTTTCCAACCAACGACTGAATCATGGGAAACTTATGTACGCCGTTCATTGAAGTTAATTCTCACAACTCCTTAATTTTCGAGGAATGTTGAATATGCGCGATCGCCACCAATAACGCATCCAGCATCACTTCATAGCTTTCATCTGTAGAGCGATCAATCGTCATTAATTCAGCTTGTTCTCGCATAATAAAGCCGTAAATCGCGGCATTCACCATTCGCATCACATCAATCAGAGCATCATGGTTCAAACCTTGCAGATGCAAAGACGTTTGAAAGAGTTTTAGTGCGTCTTGCATCACCTCAGCTTCTTCTGGGTCAGTCGGTCGCATTTGATAATGCATCATGACGCGATAACGGGCAGGATGCGATCGCGCAAAATTTCGAGTTGCACGCGCACTCACACGAAACAATTCTTGTGAGTCTGTAATGCCATTAGTTTGCTGCTGACACTCGGTCAAATACTGTCGCCAAACAGTCAGAGCAACAGCCCGTTGGAGTCCGGCATTTCCCTCTAAATGCTTGTAGATAGCGGGAGGTTTGATGTTTAGCTCTCGCGCTACGCGATTCACTCCCAAGGCAGATTCTCCCTCCTGGTCAAGACAGGCGATCGCGGCGGCAATCACATCTTGCCGGGTGAGCGAATTTTCCTTCGTTGGACGACCCATAGCTATTCAATCTGGATGAACACTGCGAATCTTAGTTAATTCTATTAACTAAATCAGGGTATGATCAACCTTAACAACCAATTTGAGGGAAGACTATGAGCGATCTTGTGTTCAAGTCTGCGGTTGAACTGGCTCAGATGATTCGCGATCGCCATATTTCTGCGATCGAACTCTTAGACGCCCACCTGGAACAAATCGCTCAACACAACTCCAAACTCAACGCCATTTGCACCCTTGATGAGGAAAACGCTCGCATTCGCGCCAAACAAGCAGATGAAGCACTGGCACGAGGTGAAAATTGGGGCGTATTGCATGGCGTTCCTGTGACCATCAAAGACATTTTTGAAACGGCTGGACTTCGCACTACAGCAGGCTACATTCCTCTCAAAGATTACATTCCCCAACAGGATGCAACCGCCGTTGTTAGGCTCAAAGCCGCAGGGGCGATCGTCCTGGGAAAAACCAACATGGCGGAACTGGCAGGGGATTATCAAAGCACTAATTCGTTGTTTCCACGAGTGAATAATCCTTGGAATGTCGAATACACAGCGGGAGGGAGTTCAGGCGGTAGTGCCGCCGCAGTAGCAGCAGGATTATCTCCACTGGATATTGGCAATGATATTGCGGGTTCCGTGCGTCAACCTGCTCACTTTTGTGGTGTTTACGGATTGAAGCCAACCGATCGCCGCATTTCGACAGCAGGTATGATTCCCGAAGTCCCCGGAATGCCTCACTGCCTTCGACAAATGATGACCGTGGGATGTTTTGCGCGATCGCTTGACGATCTCCGTCTTTGCTTTTCCCTGCTTGCGGTCGCTGATCCCCGTCGTCCGGATGTTCCTCCTGTCCCCCTGGACACCCCTTCTGGTAAATCGTTACCAGATCTTAAAATTGCCTGGACTGAGCAGTGGGCAGAAGTTCCCGTTGCTTCTGATATCCGCACTGCAATGCAACAGGTAATTGAAACGCTGAGTCAGTCAGGTGTGCAAGCTCATCCCTTGTTGCCTGAAAACTTTGATGTGTCTGATATTTTCAATCTCTATTCCAGAGTCGCAGCCTACATCAACCGCTATGCCCAACCTGCCGATCGCTACAATCTCCAGCGCAGTCTCAAGTTGATCTTTCGGACAGCGACTCAAGGAGATAGGAAACTTCGGGCATTGGGTGATTTTAGCCGCGTGTTACCTGAACTGCTGAATCCAAGCTTGAAGGGATATTTTGAGGCACTGACCGAGCGCGATCGCTTCATCGCTCAACTCGATACGGCGTTAGACTCCTGGGATGTTTGGATCACTCCCGTTGCAGCGACTCCTGCCTTTACCCATCGTCCTAACTGGAATGCAATCGAAGTGGATGGTCGAGCCTATCCGCATGGAGTTGCGAATGGAGCTTACACAATGCCATTCAATTTGAGTGGGCATCCAGTAGTCGTGATTCCAATCGGACAAACAACCAATGGATTACCGATCGGGATGCAGATTGTTGGTAAACGGTGGAAAGAAATGGAGTTATTGGCGATCGCCCAACAACTTGACGCTGTGATTGGTAAGTTTCAGTCTCCATCAGGCTATTGAGCCACACATAAAAAATAAACCTCCTTAAAACTAAATCTACGCTCGCTCAGTGTGCTCGGTAGGCTTTGGGGGTTAGTCCAGTGATATGCCGAAATTGTCTGGTGAAGTGGCTATGGCTGTCGAAGCCACAAGCCAGAGCGATTTCAACCAGGGATTGATTGGTGTTCTTCAATAACTGTTTTGCCCGCTCAACTCGTTGCTGAAGCAAATATTGGTGAGGAGACAGCCCCATGGATCGCTTGAATAAACGGCTGAAATGGGATTGACTCACTCCTGCTAACTGAGCCAGATCTGCAAGTTTAATGTCTTGATCTAACGCCTCGTTTATATAGTGTGTGACTTGAAGGAGTTTGCGATCGCCCAATCCCCCGTCGTACTGAGTGATATGGGGTTGTGTTGTAGAATAATCTCGAAGTAAATTCACTACCAAGGCATTGGTTAACGACTCAACATAAAGCCGTCCCATGCGTCCGTCTTGATGCAATTCGGCTTGCAATAACCGCAACAGTTGCTCCAATTGAGGATTGCGAGACTGAAAGGTTGGCACTACTTCCACGCGATCGAGATTGAGTTCGAGTGCCTCTTCGACCACCTGTTGGAGAAACCTTGAGGGAATTTGTGCATACAAGTAGTGGTCATCCCCTTCAGCTTGGTAGCCACTGGGAATACCAGATGGGGTAATGCAAAGATCGCCCTGGTGATACAACCCGATATGGTGGCGATCGCCAATCTGCTGGTAAATGCGATGGGGTTGAGTCGAGAGGCTTAATACAATCACGAGGTCGGCTTCTGCTGCCAACGTCGTGCCCCCAGAGGGTTGACGATATTCCTCCAGCAGAATCGTTTCCCAATCTAAATTTAGGCTGGAGAAGATTGGTGACTCTGAATTTTGGGCGTTTGAAGATTGCGAGACAGCCATCGGCGCGATCGCTCCTTGCAAAACTGGAAGCAGGATTTTGAAACTCTAATAGGATTTTGATAGTTCAAATCTAATAGCTTCTTTAATCTGTGATTGTAACCGAATAAATTACAGATTGTAACGTCAGAGGTGTTTCAGGCATGACGACCCTAAACGCTTACCAATTGAATATTCGCGCAGAATTCGAGGCATTTCTGCAACTGGCTATTCCTCTAGCCAGTGCTCAAGTTGCCCAGCTTGCAACGGGGTTTGTTGATACGGTGATGATGGGTCACTTAGGGCGAGAAACCTTAGCTGCCGGAGCATTAGCCTCTATCACCTTTTTTTCCATCGTGGTGACAACCAGTGGAGTGGTGATGGGCATCAGCCCACTGGTGGCAGAAGCATTTGGAGCAGGCAATAAAACTCGGATTGAGCAAGTCACCCGGCAAGGATTATGGCTATCGCTATTATTGGCAATTCCAATCATGATCGCGATCGCCCATTTAGACAGAGTGATGCTTCAACTGGGGCAATCACCCGCCATGGTGGAGTTGGCAAAAGAGTATCTCAACATCATGTTGTGGGGTTTATTTCCCGCGTTGGGCTTTGCCATGTTGCGAGGGGTCGTCTCCGCATTGTCTCAAGCTCGCCCCATCTTCATGATTGTGATCGCCGGGACGGGTTTTAACGTCGTGGGCAATTATGTGTTTGGGTTTGGCAAATTTGGATTTCCCCGTTTAGAGTTGGCAGGGTTGGCTTTAGCGAGTGTTTTAACGTTATGGGGAATGTTTGGGGCACTCGTTGTCTACCTCTTTACCCATAAGCAATTCAAAACCTATCAATTCTCCTATCGTTTACATCAACTCAAGCCCCAAGTGTTGTGGGAATTAGTCAAATTAGGAACGCCAATCGGTGTATTCTCTGCCCTGGAAATCGGCGTGTATACGGCTGTTAGCTACTTGATGGGAGCGTGGGGAACAGATGGGTTAGCTGCGCATCAAATCGTATTTCAAACCATGAATCTGATCTTTATGGTGCCTCTGGGAATGTCATTTGCGGCAACGGCTCGAATTGGTCAATGGTTTGGACAACAAAATCTAGCAGGAATACGACAAGCTGGTTTTGTCAGTCTCGCTGTTGGAACAGCATGGACAATACTGGTGGCGATCGCCTTCCTGGTATTTCCTCAGCACATCATTGGGCTGTATATCGATATTAATGCTCCAGAAAATGCCGCTATTGTAGCTCTAGCCACTGCGATGATGCGAGTTGGAGCGATCGCCCATTTATTTGATGGGATACAAAAGATTGCCTATGGTGCATTACAAGGGTTACAAGATACCCGTGTGCCAATGGTACTCAGTTTTGTATTCTACTGGTGTATTGGCTTAACCAGTGGCTATTGGTTGGGGTTTGGATGGAATTTGGGTGGCGTAGGTTTGTGGTTGGGTTTAACCCTTGCAGTGGCGATCGCCGCCTTAATTTTTGTTTGGCGTTTTCAAACGCTAACCTCAAACGAAGCTCGCATCAAACTATTTAGTTAGCAGCACTCTTAACGGCATGAATCAATCTAACGCACAAGGAAGTTTCTGCAATGCTACAGACCGTTAAGAAGCAACTCTCTCAAACCACCCCAGTAAAACAAAAGGAATCAAGCAATAATTTACCTGCGCTTGTCAGTTGGTTATTTCTGATTGGTTCATTGATCTTTCAAATGGATGCCATGCTTGAGCTTACTGAAGGAATTTCAATACACGCAATTCTACACATGTCAGCTAGTTCTTTATTCACTATTGGATCAATTCTCTTTGTCGTCCATGACACTCGATGAATGAGATTGGCGACTAAAACATAGCTCACCTTGTTGCGATGAAAAGATCAATCAAGGTGAGTTTGTAGTTACTTTGAAGTGATATAGCAATCCAAATGGGTTGAGAGAGGCGCACCCCGCTCATCTCACAACTGATTTAGGACGGTTATAGAAGTAGCTGATTGGAGTATCAGCATCAAGATGGGGACGTGCTACATAGCTGCTCTGTATTAAATATTACGTCGATAACTTCTTTCAACATTTTGATGAACTATAACTGAATTAGGAGAGGAGCGGACGACGTTGTTTGTCTGTAGGTATCTCATGGGCTACGCCAACTTCCCGCCCAATCCTCCCTATTCCAATTTTCGAGACGCTGCCTTGAGGCATCTGAGAACGGTGCTTGCAAGAATATTTCGGCGATCGCAAGGGTTTCTAAACTCGAAGAGACTGCCCTATACAGCCAATAAAGTGTGTCAGACCTATTTTGGTCAGGCTAATCCAACGCACCTGGCGGGTTGTCGCCGTGTTTTGCGATCGCGTCTAACTCTCAATCCCAACCAGTTGCAGCATTTTTTGCAGACGGGGGTAGGAACCTGTATGTTGCGATGGTTAGAGCCATTTTTTCAGGTGTCTGATGAAATTGCCCTTCAAGACCTGATTTTGCAAGTTGCAGCAGATCCAGAGGGTTTGTCATTACTTAGCTTTTTGCAGTGTAATCCTGATTTGTTTCGGGTTAATCTCGATCATTTGCTGTTGACAGCAAATCGGGTCAGTTCACTGTTGCAAGCGACGGATAAGGCGATCGCAGCGATTAAAAACTTGTCTACAGCGGAAACCCTCATGGCTGGAGAGACAGATTTTTCAGATTGGGCTGATTTTCAACAACCTGGACCTTTTGAGGTGAAGCAATTCCAATTGGTAGTAGAGCGTGGTCAGCAGGAAGATCTGTCTGTCTTTTGCTACTATCCCCAGGGTTGTCTCCATGGCAGCATTCCTGTTGTGATCCAATCTCACGGATTAGCTTCTAGCCCTGAAGATTTAGCAGAGTATGCTCTGCACCTGGCTTCCTATGGTTATTTTGTAGCAGCACCCCAACACAAGGGAAGTGATATTGACCATGCGCGAGAGATGTTGGCAGGGCGATCGCCCCATGTTTTTGCCCCATCGGACTTTGTTCATCGCCCCCAGGATGTGAGCATCCTGCTCGATGAGTTGGAGCGATGCAACCAAACCCAATTTGAGGGACGACTTAATCTTAAGGCAGTTGGGGTACTGGGCTACTCCTTTGGATCCTACACGGCGTTTGCGTTAGGGGGTGCGGAGATAGACTTTGAAAAGTTGGCAAGTGCTTGCGATCGAATCCAACATTTGAATACATCTCTACTGCTTCAATGTCAGGCATTAGAGTTGCCGCGCTCGTCTTACAGTTTACGAGATCCACGAATTCAAGCCATTCTTGCTATGGAGCCATTGGGTAGTGAACTGTTTGGCTCACAAGGTATTCGTCAAATTCAGGTTCCCGTTTTACTGATTGCTGGTAGCCATGATCTAGTAACACCACTGATTTGGGAGCAGGCACGTATTTTCCTATGGCTGACTTCACCACATCGTTATCTAGCAGTGATGCAGGGCAAATCGCACCTGCGAGATGCACAACGACTCGTTCAACAGTTGGACTTGCAGATTAGCCTATCGCCCCAACAGCATCTATCATCGCCCTCCAACGAACCCCTGCCGTTTGACTCGTACATCAAAGCACTTAGCCTTACTTTCTTTAATCAGCATTTGCAACCGAGCATTGCGGATTTCCCGCTCAGTGCCGCTTATGCAGCGTCTCTAAACCGCTCCCCACATCATTTGTGGTTAATTAGCGATCGCTCCAGTCATCAACTTCACCAGGATCTACAGCAGATTCATGATGAGTTGTTGGTGGAACGAGATTTTGGCATGACATCAAACCCTGTTTGACCGATATAGCCGTAGCCACATGCGATGGGGCGAAGGCGAGTCAGAAAGCTCCCCCAGAATCAGGGTTTGAGCCATTAGCTTTGCCCTAAGCTTTCTGACCGAAGTTATAATTCGCATTCCTAAGGAGGATCTCTTCTCAGGATGGGTAACATTCATTTCTGAGATGGGTGTTAGAAATTGTTTACAAATTTCTATTCAATTTGCTTCACCTTAAAAATGAGCTTTTTGTAAAGTTAAATAAACTATTCTAGAAGATCTAATGGTTTCTGAGAGTAGCATCTGCTTCTTAGGACAACATCTATTTCTTGTAGTATTTCTGACCCCAGTTTCTGAGAATTGTTTACAATCGGTATCAATTCACACAGTTTTTAAGTCATCGCGATATACTTACATTAGATACTGAATAGCGGTTTCTGCTGATTCAAAAAAGTCTTACTTTTTATCAGCAGAATACTTTCTTCTAAAGTCAATGTTTTAACTTTAGAAGTTAGTTAGTTGTAAAACTTTAGAATCTAATTTAGTTCTAAATGCTCCGCTAAAAACGTTTTAGTTTAAAGGTCTGAAGCAACAAAGTAGTGTGAATAGAGTGCTTGCAATATTTAGGCAGGCACTCTTTTAGATCAACTTACGAATTGATTCCATCTTTGATTGTTACGAGAAAACCTGAATTAAATTAATCCCTCCTCTCTTTTGAATTGAATGGTTCTGACAGTTTTTCTGTCATTCGATTCTCGTGCCAATCAGGATCATAGTTTCTCAATTACTTGCTCTCCACAGTAGTGTGAAGCGCAATTTGCGTTTCTAAAAACATGACTGATCCATTCACTCTCTATCATGCTCCACCGGATGCAGGTGGCTTAAGCTTAGGGCATACTCTGCCTTCATTGCTGGATCAAGCGTGCGATCGCTATCCCAATGATCACGCCTTGAATCAATGGCAAAAACGACGTTGGCAACCGATGTCTAACGCAGAATTCCGCAGGATCTCTGAAGAGTTTGCGTTGGGGCTGTTGTCTTTCAACTTGCAGAAGGGCGATCGCGTTGCCTTTGTGATGCATAGCGACCTGTTGTTTTGTGTTGCAGATATGGGCTGTCTGCTTGCAGGATTGGTAGATGTGCCGATTGATCTGACCCAAACCATCGAGAACATCCTGATCATCCTGCAACATTCTGATGCAAAGGTTCTGGTCATTTCAAATATGGATTTGTTTTACCAGATTGCGCCGCATTTACAGGAAGCCTCAGCCCTGCAAACGGTTCTTGTAGCGGATGTGCCGGAGGATTGGGAGCAGGTTCGCAAGAATCTGAACAATCATGCAGACCAACCCGGAAAAACCGCCCATGGACCTCTGGATGACGACTGTTTGCATGAACCTCAGATTTTGAATGCTGCGCCATTGGAACCTGTCGGTTCAGTAGAAGGGTTGTTAACCAGATCACAACTCTGGTCACTGGATGAGGTGCGCGAATGGGGACGCAAGCTCTGGTCTGAGGAGCAGTTGCAGGCATTGAGAGCCGCGATCGCCCCCACAGATTTGGCCACTATCCTCTACATTGCCAGTGAAACGAAGCGTCCACGCGGAGTGATGTTGAGCCATGAGAATATTTCAGCCGATATTTTGTCAGCCTTCAGTGCTTTTCCCCATCTGGAGTTTGGTGAGAAGGAAGTTGCTCTTTTGTTTCTGCCACTGACCCATATCTTCGCCAGAGCCTTTTTCTATGGACATTTGGCCTATGGGCACAGTATCTATTTTTCAGATCCAAACCATGTCGTCAAACATCTTAAAACAGTCAACCCAACGATTTTGATCACCGTGCCACGCTTAATCGAGAAAATTTACGAGCGCATCCTGGAGCAAGGGAAACGGCTACAAAAATTTGATCGAGCGGTTTTTGCCTGGGCACTGAAAGTCGCGCAACGGTATGAGCTAGGGGAACCCCATAAACGGCTCTATGGATTGCAATTGAAGGTAGCGGATCGGTTGGTGTTTGCAAAGTGGCGGGCTGTATTTGGCGATCGCATGAAAGCCCTGATCTGTGGTGGAGCGGCGTTACGTCCCGATCTCACCAACTTGTTTTCAGCCGCCGGGATTCCACTGTTGCAAGGGTATGGTTTGACCGAAACCAGTGCAGTGCTGTGTTACAACCGGGGCAACCATAACCGAGCGGGAACGGTCGGAGTCCCGATTCCAGGAGTGGAGTTGGCGATCGCTCCGGATCGCGAAATCCTGATCCGGGGGCCATTTGTGATGCAGGGCTATTACCGGGATGCGGAAGCAACGCAACGGGCGATCGATGCCGAGGGATGGTTGCATACCGGAGATTTAGGAGACATCACAGCTGATGGTTTTCTTCGCATTACTGGAGTAAAAAAATCGCTATTTAAGTTGTCCACAGGTAAATATGTTTCAGCTTTGCCGTTAGAGCAGGAATTGAATCAGTCGCCTTTAGTCGATCATGCCGTTGTGGTTGGCGCAAATCACAAGTTTTGTGGTTTGCTGATCTTTCCAAATCTGGACTGGGTGGGTCAGGAATTGGAGCTGTTAGGCGTTGATTTCTCTCAGTTAACGAGCTTACAACATCCCTGTCTATTAGCCCGCTATCAAATGTTAATTGACACTGCCAATTGTCATTTGCCGTACTGGTCAACTGTACGCAAATTTAAGTTAATTCCAGTAAAGCTAACGGTTGAAAATGAGTTTCTCAACGCTAACGGAACACTCAATCGAGTTCAAGTTTTGGACACCTTTGCGAGTGAGATTGCTGCATTCTACAGCAATGAATTAAACTTTCCATCGACTGTTGGAGAATCGGATCAAAGTGTGATTTGTCCACCAATCGGGGTAGCCTCCTGCCCCGCCTATGCCCAGTCTTTAACCCATTCCTAACCGCATCATCAATCGCTGCATTAAGTTGAGAGGAAAAAATGATGTTTAAACCATTTCAAACAGCTGCTGTATTGGGTGCGGGGGTGATGGGAACCCAGATCGCCGCACACCTGGCAAACGCAGGGTTGACCGTTCATTTGCTAGAGCTTCCAGCCCAATCGGGCGATCGCAACGCTCTCGTTGAAGGGGCTTTCAAAAAAGCATTGAAGCAATCTCCCCCGATTTTCTACACCGAACAAACGGCTCAGCGAGTGATTCTGGGCAATTACGAAGACCATTTCGATCGCCTGTCTAATGTGGATTGGGTGATTGAAGTTGTCGTGGAAAATTTAGCCGTTAAACAGCAGTTGATGGAGCGAGTCGAAAAGACCGTTCGCCCCGATACGATTATCTCCAGCAACACCAGTGGGTTGTCGATTGGGGCGATCGCCCAACATCGCTCTAAGTCCTTCCGCAAGCGATTTCTGGGGACTCACTTCTTCAACCCACCCCGCTATCTCAAGTTGTTAGAACTGATTCCCACCGCAGACACCGATCCACACGTGTTGGCACGACTGCAATGGTTCGGACGAATGCATTTGGGCAAGGGAATTGTCATCGCCAAGGATACGCCCAACTTTATTGCCAATCGCATCGGCATCTTTGTCACCATGTTGGGGTTAAAAGCCCTGACAGAACAGGGCTACACCATTGAAGAGATTGATACCTTAACGGGAACGCTGGTGGGTCGTCCGAAATCGGGCACATTCCGTACCGCCGATCTGGTGGGGTTGGATACGCTCACCTATGTATCGGATAATCTCTATCCCGCGATTCCACAGGATGAGCAGCGAGAGATGTTTCGCGTGCCAGAGTTGATGCGGAAACTGATGGAGACTGGCTCATTGGGCGCAAAAGCCGGACAGGGATTTTACAAAAAAGTAAAGGGTGAAATTCATTCTGTCAATCTCAAAACCTTTGCCTATGAGCCTGCAAAACCCCAGAACTTGGGCAATCTGGACGCGATCGCCAAAACGTCTGACTTGGGCGATCGCCTGCGTAAGCTCTACCAGCAAAAAGACCGTGCCGGAGACTTTTTCCGACAAACGATGTTGGCAACGTTGGCTTACAGTGCCAATCGCATTCCTGAAATTGCCGACCATCCTGAAGATATTGATCAGGCGATGCGTTGGGGCTTTGGTTGGGAAATGGGTCCCTTTGAAATCTGGGATGCGTTGGGATTCAATACGGTTCTCGCGGATCTGCAAAAAGCTGGATTGACTGTCCCGGCATGGGTGGAATCGCTTCAGGGTAGTTTCTACACTCAGCAGAATACGGCAGTTACCAAAGCCACTGATGAGATTCACTTGGCAGACATCAAGGCAAATCCCAAATCAATGCTCTGGCACAATGCTGAAGCTGTTCTATTAGATTTGGGCGATCGCGTTGCCCTGTTTGAGTTTCGTTCCAAAGCGAATACCCTCAGCCTGCAAGTGATTGACGGGCTCGGCGCAGCCCTCGACTGGTTGGAAACCCACGACTATCGCGGCATGGTGATTGGTAACGAAGGCGAGAATTTCTGCGTGGGAATTAACCTGGCAGAAGTCGGCAAAATGGTGGAATGGGAAAAGCTGAATCCCTTTAACCGCAACCATCGTGCCCTCAATGATCTGATTGTCAAATTTCAATCCTTGATGCAGCGGATTCACTATTTCCATAAGCCAATTGTGGCAGCAGTTCAAGGGCGCGTATTAGGCGGTGGCTGTGAATTGGTGATGGCGTGTCCTCATGTGGTCGCCAGTGCAGAAACCTACATTGGATTGGTGGAATTGGGCGTTGGGTTGATTCCGGCAGGGGGTGGCTTGATGCGGATGACCCGGTGGGCAGCAAGTCGAGCCGCGACTGATACTCCCGGTGACATCTTGCCATTCCTCAAGCGAGTGTTTGAAACCATTGGCATGGCGAAAGTAGCGAATAGTGCTTATGAAGGGATGGCGTTGGGATTCTTGAACCCAATGACCAAAGTGGTGATCAATGGCGATCGCCGTCTCTACGCTGCCAAACAAGAAGTCCTGTGTTTGGATGAATTGGGTTACACTGCCCCAGCCCGGAATCCTATTCATGTGCTGGGACAACCTGCCCGTGCGGTGTTTGAACACATGGCACACACCATGATGCAGGGGGGCTACATCAGTGAATACGATCGCACCCTGGCAAATCGGTTGGCGTATGTCCTGGCAGGAGGCGACCTGACATCTCCATCACTAGTGGATGACGACTATCTACTGCGGTTAGAGCGAGAAAACTTTGTGCCGCTGGTGGATGAGCCAAAGACGAAAGAACGAATTTTGCACATGCTGACAACCAAGAAGCCCTTGAGAAACTAAACAAGGAACTGAACCATGAACAACACCTACATTGTGAGTAGCGTTCGTACAGCGGTAGGCAAAGCACCGAGAGGCACCCTCCGTCACACCCGTCCCGATGACTTGGGGGCAACAGCCGTCAAAGGCGCGATCGCTCAAGTCCCTGGCTTAGTCTCGAACCAGATTGATGATGTCATTCTGGGTTGCGCCATGCCCGAAGCAGAACAGGGCTTTAACATCGGGCGAATTGTGGCACTGCGAGCAGGCTTACCCGACTCTGTTGCGGGCTGCACCGTAAATCGGCTGTGTGCATCAGGCTTACAGGCAATTGCTATGGCAAACCAGGCGATCGCTGTGGGTCAAGCCGATGTGATGGTGGCAGGCGGTGTGGAATCCATGAGCTTGATTCCCATGGGTGGACATCAGTTCTTACCCAACGCAGAACTGTTAACGGTTGCACCCGGTAGTTACATGACGATGGGACTGACTGCCGAGAATGTTGCAGAACGCTTTCACGTATCCCGTGCTGAGCAAGATGCGTTTGCGTTGCGATCGCACCAACGCGCCTTGAAGGCGATCGCCAACGGACAGTTTAAGGATGAAATCGTTCCACTTACTGTCCGCGAAACGCTGTATCAGAATGGTCAAACCGAAACCCATGAAATCGTCTTTGACACCGACGAAGGACCCCGTTTGGATACGAGTCTGGAAGCCTTGTCTCACCTCAAACCTGCCTTTCGCATGAGTGGCAGCGTCACGGCAGGCAACGCTTCTCAAACGTCGGATGGAGCAGCTGCAACCGTGTTGATGAGTGAACGGATGGTGACAGAACTGGGGGTTAAACCCCTGGGACGCTTGCTGGGATTTGCCGTCGTGGGAGTCGCGCCTGAAATTATGGGCATCGGCCCAGTGGTGGCGATTCCCAAGGTACTCCAGCAAGTGGGGTTGACGCTGGGTGACATTGGCTTAATTGAACTGAATGAAGCCTTTGCCGCCCAGTCGTTAGCCATCATTCGCGAATTGGGTTTGAATGACGAAATCGTGAATGTGAATGGAGGGGCGATCGCGCTTGGACATCCGCTTGGCTGCTCTGGGGCTAAGCTCACGGCTACTCTGCTGCACGAGATGAAACGGCGCGGCGTTCGTTATGGACTCGTCACCATGTGTGTGGGGGGTGGCATGGGTGCCGCAGGGGTTTTTGAAAATCTGATGTTGTAAGCAACGAGATCTGCGACTTCTCAAAGAAGTCGCAGATCTTAACTAAATCACCCCACCGCCTACGACACCTCCCCTGGCTAAGGCTACCGTGTGTACACAAGTCCCCTGAATCTCGCTAATGCTGAGTTTGATCCTCCCTAACCCTCCTTAAAAAGGAGGGAACTGGAGAGCCAAAGTCCCCCTTTTGAAGGGGGATTTAGGGGGATCATATGAAGCTCTAGCATCCCAACCCAGATCTGTGTAGACCGTAGCTTATAAGGGGCAACTCAAATCTTTAATAGGAGTAGTCAGAATGATTTCCCTGCCGCTCATATGGACGCTTCCAGTGCTGCTGATTCTGTTCACAGTTCTGGGTTATTTGGGGGCATCCCTGTGGATGTGGACGGTCTATGCGATCGCCGTTCTTGCCCTCTTCAATCCACCGATCGCCATTTGGGGAGTGTTTGGCGCGATCGCCCTCATCCTCAATCTGCCTGTTTTGAGGCAACGACTGATCACGGCTCCCATCGTCAAACTGATTCACCAAATGAAACTGTTGCCAAAGATTTCGGAGACAGAACGAGCTGCGATCGAGGCAGGGAATGTGTGGGTAGAAGGGGAATTCTTCACAGGAAAACCGAACTTCGATCGCATCCGCAATGAACCCTATCCAGAAGTATCACCAGAATTGCAGGCGTTTCTCGATGGACCCGTCGAGCGAGTTTGCCAGATGGCGACAGATTGGGAGATTTACCAGCGCAAAGATTTGCCCCCCGAAGTGTGGGATTACCTGAAGCAAGAGCGTTTTTTCGGCATGATGATTCCCCAGGAGTATGGGGGATTAGGGTTTACTAACCTGGCGTATAGCACCGTCATGGTGAAACTTGCCTCACGTTCCTTCACCCATGTCGCCACTGTGGGTGTCACCAACTCTCTTGGTCCTGCCAAACTGCTCCTCCGCTACGGTACACCCGAACAAAAGCAACATTACCTACCCCGATTAGCCCGTGGTGAAGACATCCCCTGCTTTGCCCTGACGGAACCCACGGCTGGATCAGATGCCGCCAATCTTTCCTCACATGGGGAAGTGTTTCGGGGTGAAGATGGCAAGCTGTATCTGCGGCTAAACTGGCGCAAACGATACATCACATTGGGGGCGATCGCCACCCTGCTCGGACTCGCCTTCCGGTTGCGTGACCCCGATAACTTGCTGGGCAAAGGGCAGGATGTCGGCATTACCTGCGTCTTAGTGCCGACCCATACGCCTGGTGTGCTGATCAACAAACGTCACGACCCGATGGGGGTTCCCTTCTATAACTCGCCTACGGAAGGGCATAACGTCATCCTCCCCATCGAACAGATCATCGGTGGCGTGGAACAGGCAGGACAAGGCTGGAAGATGCTGATGCAGGCTCTCGCAGCAGGACGAGGCATTAGTTTCCCGGCAACCTGTACGGGAGTGGCAAAATTGGTGTCGCGTGTCGCCAGTGCCCACAGCGTTGTGCGTCAGCAGTTTGGCTTGTCGATTGGACGGTTTGAAGGCGTTGAAGAACCGCTTGCTCGCATCGCAGGATTCACCTATGTCATGGATGCCGTGCGGTTGTATACCTGTGGCGCAGTAGACCGGGGAGAACAACCTGCCGTTGTATCCGCGATCGCCAAATACAACACCACTGAACTCTCCCGCACCATCATCAACGATGGCATGGATATTTTGGGTGGCTCTGGCATTTGTCGCGGTCCCCGTAACTTGCTTGCCAATATCTACACCGCAACCCCCATTTCCATCACCGTCGAGGGAGCCAATATCCTCACCCGTACATTGATGATTTTTGGACAGGGCGTGATTCGTTGCCATCCTTACGTCTACGCCGAGACGCAAGCGTTGCACAGTGGAGATATTGCAGCCTTTGACCAAGCCTTCTGGTCGCACATGGGGTTGATGGTTCGTAACTTATTCCGAACCACGTTGCTGAGCCTGACCCGAGGACGATTGGCGCGATCGCCCCTCGCTGGACCCACCGCATCCTATTACCGCAAACTGGTTTGGGCTTCTTCTACCTTTGCTTTGCTGACTGATCTGTCTCTGATCGCCTTTGGTGGTTCGCTCAAACGCAAGGAAAAACTCACCGGACGATTTGCCGATGTGTTGTCCTGGTTGTATTTGGGAACTGCTACACTGAGACGATTTGAAGCAGAAGGACAACAAGCCGAAGACCTACCCATCGTTCATTGGGTGATGCAACATGCCTTTGCCCAAATGCAGACAGCTTTTGAAGGAATCTTCAGCAATTTGGATATTCCGATTCTGGGGAGTCTCCTGCGAGGACCTATCCTCACCCTCTGGCGATTAAATTCAATTGGCACAGAACCTTCTGATCAGCTAGGCAGTCAGGTCGCACAAAGTTTGCAGAAGCAGGGAATGGTGCGCGATCGCCTCACTACTGGTATTCACCTTCCCACTGACCCCGACCAAGCCCTGGGACGGTTAGAACATGCCTTTGATCTGGTTCATCAAGCCGATCCGATCTTCAAAAGAATCAAGGCGGCAAATCGTGCAGGACATTCAACCAGTTCTCTCGATGTAGTGGAAACTGCCTATCAATCCGGCTTAATTAGCGAAGCTGAAAAACATCTGCTGCGGGAAGCCGATAAGGCACGCAATGATGCCATTCAAGTCGATGCATTCACAATGGAAGATTATCAACGCGAACGGCTCATGCCCTTGAATGCCACTGTTGTCCAATAATTGCTACGCCTCCATTAGCTGACATTTTGCACCTCCTCTAGCAACTTGCCCTCGAATAAATTCGGGGGTTAATTGTTGCCAGGGACGCAAGAGCTAAACTATAGCTGTAGTCACCTCAGTTAAGACAAGGCACTCAACAGGACAGACGCGATTAATCGCGTCTCTCTCAGCAGAACTCAAATTCAATGTCCTAATGGTTTTGGCGATCGCTATAATTCAAATTTAAGGCTACGCATCTGACCCGTTCTAACCTCCCCATTAGTAGGGCTACAGTGTATTCACAAGCATCGATTCAGCTTAAGCAGGTTTAGAACCTATTCTCTCGTAAGGAAACTACCGCGTACACAGATCTCGGTTGAGATGCCAACTTTCTGCACGATCTCCCTCAAATCTCTCTTCAAAAGGGGGACTTTAGACTCCGGTTCCCTCCTTTTTAAGGAGGGTTAGGGAGGATCAACCCCAGCATTGACTAGGCAGGAGCAGTGCTACAAGCGGTGGGTGCGGTCTGTAGCAGCAATTTCTAAATCTGATATGGGAACCTACGTCCACCTTTTTCAAAGGATTAAGAGGAAATCCCGTCTTGCAATGCCATTGCAGCTCCGACAATGCCATTGCAGCTCTTACAATACGATTGCAGCTCTTACAATGCGATTGCAGCTCTTACAATGCGATTGCAGCTCTTACAATGCGATTGCAGCTCCGACAATGCGATTGCAGCTCTTGCAATGCGATTGTAGCTCCGACAATGCGATTGCAGCCCTTACAATACGATTGCAGCCACTATATTAAGAGCTGCTTTATAAGCAGAGCTTTTGATCCCCCTAAATCCCCCTTCAAAAGGGAGACTTCAGCTTCCATCAATCCAATAGAACATCTATATAGCAACCCTAAATGATTTGTGAAAGTGCCCGCCCATCGGGCGGGCACTTTCACAAATCACCTTTTTCACAAATCAGATAGGACTGCTATATATCAACAAAGACTAACATTATCTGTTAGTCGATTTTTTCATTGGGCACATTAAAGAAGTAATTTTCTAAAGGTCAACACATGCCCTCCTTAGATGTTAGTAGACGACTAGCTCGTCAAATTATCGATCAGGATATTGATTCTTTGAATGGTCTTAATGCTGTAGGCGAATATACGATCGCTCGTCCTGAAGGCTCACCCGCCAACTTAAAAGCAACCTATGCTGCAATGTTAGAACAACGACAAAATGAAGTTGAAAAACTAGCTGTCTATCGGGCTGCTGTGGATGCGGCTCGACAAGCAGAATGGGAATTTCACAACGCAGTTTTAGCAATGAAAGGAATGGTGCTCGGGCAATTTGGTCCTGATAGTGACCAAGTGCAAGCCATTGGCTTAAAGAAGAAGTCAAACCGCAAACGCCCAACTCGTCAAAAAGCTCAATCTGCTTAGCCCCCATTAGCTCAGTATGTTTTTAGCGATCGCGTTCGTTTTGCAGGCAAGCCTGAACGAGTGCGATTGTTTTATTTTGAGTTAATTTGGGCGATCGCTCTAGCTGCAACAACGCTAAGAACGTAATCAATTTTCTGAGTTTAGAACAGTCAAGCCGAATGTAGCATAACTTATACTTATAACTCCTATGGTAGAACGATTAGTGCGATCGCACTGGCTAGAACACAAGTTTGTCTAGCCGGAACACAGGTTTGTCTCGACAGGTGCTATATCAACCAGCACATAAAGAGGCTATTGAAAAACAAGCCAATAGTTTCATAACTCAATTGTTTTATCAAGATGGAGTGGGGGCAATTTTTCTGTTAAGGAATGCTCTCAAAACAAGGACAACTCGGAAATCCTGGGTATTATCAGGGAAGCCTCACTTTGGTGTTCCATGCTTGTTGAATGCAGGGCGTAATGGACACAATGAATGCTGAAACCACTTTTGCCGTATCCTCTCAACCGCGACCTCTAGTGGTAGTGCGAGAGCAACCCTTGCCATGGGGAATGAATGGTTGGCAGGATACTGTCGTTGATGAAGTAGCAGTTGCAGATTGCAGCCATTGGTTAAGTTCTCATCGAGCCTGGGGACAACTTCCAACGCAAGCCTTGACCGCGATCGCCCAATCTTCTTTCTGTTTTCCAGTAAAAGCCCAAACCCTGATCTATCAAGAGGGACAAACTCCCATTGGGCTATATCTACTTAAAGAGGGCAACATTGAAATCTTTCGTCAATCTCCGATTGGGAAATCGTTGATTTGTTGCCGAAATGTGGGTGATTTATTTGGCTGTACGTTGATTGCCAATGCAGTGGAAGGAGCCTATCAAACCAGTGCGATCGCCCGTTTTGTTGATCCAGAGCAGCCTGACTATCTCACAGTCGTTTACGCCTATCTTCCCGTGACTCTGGCAGTCAATCTAGCACACTACGTTCCGGCTGCTATAACCGAAGCAGGGCAAATGTTGCCTGTCCTGGCACGCACTCTGGGCTACAGTGGTTCTGGCTTACCAACGTTGGTTTGGAGTTTGGATGTGGCTCAATTCCTGCAAGGAGTCACGCTGCTCTCTGCGATGATGTTTAGCCCTTATCCTCTGTGGCGGATGACGCAGCGATCGCTATTCAAAAATATTCCTCACCTCCTACTCATGTTAGGTTTTACAGTATTCTTTTTTAAGTTGATGATTTGAAGCGTCTTAGCAACCAGAACTCGACAGATAAACGATAAATCACCAGGCTTAACGGATGGCTAAACATTGGTTTCATTCTCAAGGCGATCGCTTAAAGACTCTACAACCATCCTGAGTGAGTCGTGAAATTTTGCGTTCTTCAAATTAACCTGTCTTAGGGTCGCGTTTTCTAGCACGATATCCGTCAGATCTGTATCACTCAAATTACATTTCCAAAGAAATGCCTGGTTGAATTGGGCATTCGTTAGTTCTGCTCGTTCTAAATTTGTCCGGCTTAGATAGGCTCCTTGCAAGTTTGCTTTGTGTAAACAAGCTCTGAATAAATTAGCATCTGATAAATCTGCATTGCTCAGATTTGCCCCAGTCAGGTTTGCTTGAGTCAGGTTTGCTTCTCGCAGGTACGCTCCGGTTAAATTGGCGTGGCTGAGGTCGCTTCTACTCAGATCTGCGCCACTCAAATCTGCATATGACAAATCTGCTCCACGCAAATCGATCTGGCTCAAATCGGCACGAACCAGAAGCGCACCTCTCAGCGATCGCCCATCCACAAACTTGAATTGGAACTGGATGCGATCGCACGATGGCTCGTGATTGGCGTACGACCAAACGGGCGTTTGTTCACGAAATGGATCAACTTTCATAACGATTGGTTTGCCTTGGGACTGGGTTACAGCCCCCTGATTAGATAGTTGCTATAGCAAGACAGTTCATACAAGGGTGTGGGGCTGCGCCCCCAGCCAGGAGTTCCACTCCTGCACCCCATCCAACCCCTCGGTTGCTATAGATGTTGTTAATCGTCGAAGACGTAGATGGCTTCTCCGATGGCTTCTCCACTGCCAGGCGTGAGACTCAGAGCTTCAAATGCATTGTCGTCAGTGTATTGACCTGCAACCGTAATACGATCGCCTGCTCGCAGGTTTACCTGACGGATCGAACGTGATTCGGCTTCAACTAAAATCTGACCTGTTCCATCATTGAGGATAAAGTCATCCCCCTGTACACGCACTACTTCTCCTGAAATCGTGACACTGTTTTGCCGCTGTAAATCGCCAATAGTCGTCTGCGCGATCGCTGTTGCTGGTACGATCAATGCAGATGCTAAAGCCAGTGTGGTTGCGAATCCAAGCTTCATATAAATCTCCAAAGTAGAGTGTGATTGTCTCTATCTCTAGCTTGCAAGGTAAAAGTAACAGGAAGGTTTCAACGAGGTATAGCGACGGTCGAGACAGTTGAGACAAGGGGTGGTGTTCCAAACCTGTTGATAACCTCTGTAAGACCCCCTGTAGTCCCCCTTACCAAGGGGGACGGCGACAGCCGGGGGTTAGTGGCAACAGATCTGAAACACTACCTCCTGCGTTTATAGAAGTGGTAATTTGATTTCAAAGGTAGAACCCTTGCCAGGTGTGCTTTGAACTGTAATGTCTCCACCATGTGCCTCGACGATCTGACGGGCGATCGCCAGCCCTAAGCCAAACCCTCCGGTATGGCGCGATCGCACCTGATCGGCTCGGTAAAAGCGATCGAAGATGTGAGGTAAATCCTTGGCATCAATCCCGATTCCGCTATCCTTCACTTGAAGGATTGCCCAACAGTGGGTTGGCATTACCCGCAATTCAATCGTGCCCTGGTTGGGAGTGTAGCGGTGAGCGTTGCTGAGTAGGTTGGCGATCGCCTGTCGCAGCAAGTCGGCTTCTGCTCGCACGAGTAGCGGATGGTCTGGCAAATCGAATAAGAGGGTTTGCTGTTTCTGCTGAATTTGTGCTCTGTACTCTTCGAGTAACAGTTGAACGATTGGCACCAGATCAACGCTTTTCAACATATCAGGTGATAGGGTGCCCTCATGACGTGCCAGAAGCAGGAGTTGACTGACCAGCAAACTCATCGATTGCGCTACGTCAGAAATAATGGTTAATCGCTGATGCTGTTCTTGCGGATCAATTGGCTCCATTAATCCCACTTGAGCATGGCTCATAATGCCAGCTAGCGGTGCACGCAACTCATGGGAGGCATCAGCAGTAAACTGTTGCAACTGGTTGTAGGCTTGACGAATGGGTTGCATTGCTTTGCCCCCCAAGACCCAACCCGTGAATGCGATCGCTCCCAGTGCCAGGGGTACCCCAAGTGCCAGAAATAATCGCAGCTGCTGCAACGGCTCTTCGACGGCTGCGAGAGATGCCGCAATCTGAAGATAGCCAATCAATCGTTCACCCTGATATACCGGCAGTGTTAACTGTCTTAATCGAATAGGGGTAGAGCTTTGTCCATCTTCTACCAGCCGCGTTTGAAACCCAGGTGGGGTATCTAATTGCTCCGGTGGAACCTTGCCAGTAAATTGCAACAGTCGCTTGTCTGGCGTGTACCAATACGCAAACGCCAAATCTGTACTGAGGGGTAAGGTATCACTCCCTAAAACTGGAACATTCTCTAAATCGGTACGTTGTCGTCCTTCATAAACATAATTTTCTACCCCCGCTGCCATAATCCGGCTGGTGTTGTAGAGCGTTTGATCAAAGCTGTGTAGGCGATCGCGTGCCTCCCGCAGATACAATACCCCGGCAAACACCACCAGAATACTTCCCATGGAAAGGGTAAACCAGGTGGCTAAGTTGCTGCGACTGCGGTTAAACATGATGAGTGTTCGTAGGGTCTGGACTGGTGAGGCAATACCCCATGCCATACACGGTCTGGAGCCAATCCTCAGCACCAATCGTCTGTAATCGCTGTCGTACCCGGTGGATCAAAATGGTCACTGCTTTACTTTCAGGCTCCATATCCCACTCCCACAGGGCTTGCTCAATTTGGCTACGAGAGAGCACCTGTCGGGGATGGCGCATCAAATATTCCATTAGCTGAAACTCTCGCCCCGAAAGCTGAACGGCTTGCTCTTGCCGCTTGATTGTGAGGGTTGTCAGATGCAATTCTAAATCTCCTAACGTGAGGACATCTCCCTGCCAGAGAGGCGATCGCCGTCCTAATGCCCGGACTCGCGCCAGCAGCTCCATCACATTAACGGGTTTGACTAGATAATCGTCTGCTCCCACATCTAATCCTGTAATTTTGTCGGTCACCGTGTCTTTGGCAGTTAAGAACAGTACAGGGGCACTTTTCCCTAACTGGCGATATCGCTGACACAACTGAATCCCACTGATATTCGGCAACATCCAATCAAGAATCAACAAATCGTAGTGGCGATCGCTGATTAGACGTTGGGCAATTTCCCCGTCTTGCACAGCATCAACCCCATGCCCTGATTTGGTCAATGCGGTTTTGAGAGGTTCCAGTTGAATGGGGTCATCTTCCACCAACAAAATTTTCATCTCAATGCCCAATTAATTCATCAGCCAGTACAATGATTTGAGTCCTCATTGTACTGGTTGTCTATGCCGCTTCGCTGGAATTCCGGTTGGATCAGGATCAGGTCGGGCTGGAAGGCAATTGCCTTATTACCGCTCATCGGAATCCTTTTTTGGCTAACAACGGGTTGGATGAGTCAACAAGTTTTGAGCCAAACTCACGCTACCACCACGCAACTACAGGCTGAAGGTCAACACCAGGTTAATTTGTCACTTAGCTTAACGATTGTATCGATTGATGCCGAGATTAATCGATCAACGCAGGTCAGTGAGGTCAGTATTCGTGCCATCGGTTCGCCACTCGAAGAGATGGAGTTTAAGTTTCCCGTGATCGAGTTTGACGCAATTGAACAAGCGATCGCTCAAGAACTTAGTCTTGCAGTGACTGATATTCACAACCTGATTCGCTATCGAATCAACGAGTAGCAGCCTAACACCTGGTCTGTCCTAAATAAAGTGGCGATAGCTATAGTTGAAGTTTTTGTAAAGTTATGCCTTTCGCAAGACATTGATGAAACTTTGATAAAGGATTGAGGGTATCTTTGAGTGAAATCACTCATCTCAATTGCAATTCAACTTCAAAAAGTTATCTCTAAGTAGACTTTTTTTTAAGAGGAGTGTTGTGAGTTGTATGCAATGAGTAGATGGATTTGCGACTCGTTAAACGTCTTTGAAATTACTCTGAACCGTCAAATAATCAAGAATCAGGTTTTTGTAAGCTCAAAACTCAGATGATGTCATTGCTTCGTACGACTTGATATCAGTTCTATACTACCGTTGAGGTAGTTTGTCGGTTTTTCAATCAATACTCAATGTTTTCCCAAGAGAGCAACTCAGTGTATCTACCAACTGATGTTACTCACGAGGATAAAGCATGGTTACCACAAATACATCTCAACAATCGACTCAAGTCGGAACAAATCTGGACTCAGTAACCTACTATTCCACTCAGCTTCCATTCATCGACTTATTTAAGGCTTCTGCCCCGTGGGTTACGCAAACTAACACGACCTGGGACACGAAAGAATCGAGCAAGCTTGACCTGGATGCGAATGGTTGGGTTAGATCACTCCCTCAATCGGGTGCTAACTTTACCAAGGTCGGCACGCTAATGAATCGTGTTGGAGGAAATTATCCCGGTGGTCGATATGTTGTTCTTTACGAGGGTGAAGGCACCATTCAATATGGGTCTGACGCCAAACGTAATGTGGCGGCTTCTACTCCAGGACGGGATGTTATCGATGTCACTCCATCCAATGCAGGCATTTACCTGGCAATCACTGCCACTGACCCCAATAGAACGGGAAATTACATCCGCAATATTCGCGTCGTCCCAGAAGCCTATGAACAGACCTATCAAACTCAAATCTTTAATCCAGAACTGATTGAGAAGATTGATGACTTCTCCTCATTCCGGTTTATGGATTGGATGCGAACTAACAATTCTGACCAGGGAGATTGGAATAACCGCCCCCGTCTTGAGGATTCAACTTACGCAACGGGTAAGGGTGTTCCTATCGAGGTCATGATTGAACTGGCGAACAAAACGGGCAAAGACCCCTGGTTCACCATTCCTCACCAAGCGACAGATGAATACATTACTAATTTTGCCAAGCTGGTTAAGGAGAAACTTAACCCCAATCTCAAAGTTCATGTGGAGTATTCCAACGAAGTTTGGAACCCCATCTTTGAACAATATCAATGGGTAACGGAACAAGCGGCAAAAGAAGGAATGCAGTGGTATCAGTGGTATGCTCGTCGCACTGAACAGATTGGCGATATCTGGGATAGTGTTTTGGGCAATGATAGGGTCGATACTGTCTTGAGTGGTCAGTCGGGTAACGCCTGGGTTGCTGGGCAAGCCTTAAACACGGTGAAGCAGTATGACCCTAATTACACAGTCGATTCATTGGCGATCGCTCCTTATGTAAGTCTCCGAGCAAGTCAAGCGAATGCAGCTGAAATCGAGGGTTGGACACAAGATCCGGATGGTGGGCTGAACAAAGTATTTCAGGAAATCAACCAGGGAGGAGTTCTCTCCAATGGGAAACCGGGTGGTGCGTTAGCGGCTGCCCTTGACCACGTAACAAAACACGCTACTTTGTCAGACCAGTATGGACTTGATCTAGTTGCCTATGAGGGAGGACAGCATTTAGATACTAACCAGGATGGAACTGAAAATAACCAGGCTATCACTGACCTATTTATTCAAGCCAACCGTGATCCCAGAATGGGAGAGGTTTACCGCAAATATCTGGAGGGACTCCAGGAGCGAGGCTTAGATACGTTCATGAACTTTGTTGCAATTGGGCAACCGAGCCGATGGGGATCGTGGGGAGCCTTAGAACATGTGGGGCAAGATAGTTCGCCCAAATATGATGCCTTGATTGATTTCATCAATCAAAATGCTCCGGTTGTTTCCACTCCAGTAGACCCACCCCCTACGGATCCCACCACTCCGGTTGTTTCTACTCCAGTAAACCCAACCCTCACTGATCCAAACAATGGAGGCACACTGCCAACTGACTCTCCTCTGGTGGAGCCAACCATTACCGGGGAAACACTGCCGACGGATCCGAATACTCTGGGTGCTACTCCTGTCATGCCAAGTCCTGCTGATCCTACATTTGTAAATAACCCGATTAACTCCTCAGGGAATAGCATTTCCATGACTCCAACAGCTATACCAACCCTGTCTGGAGGGAATCAACCGAATCCAATTGCAGCAGTAAGACCAAGAAATATCTTTACCCGATCAGGTGTCATTAACTTGAGGAAACTCGATTTGAATCAGGATGGTCGAATTGATAGAACCGTTAAACTTTCCTTCAGTGACATTCATAGCAATGCACTGTACAACAATTCTGTAGGCTTCTATAAAGTCGCCAATACTCGTGGAGATGTTTTAGATCCGGTTTCAGGAACTCTCATTCAACCCGGCAAAGCTGGGTATGCACGAGCTGCCCTTCAGCAGCGACTCCGGGGAGTTAACCTGACTCGCGACACAGGGGATGTTACAGTTCGCACTTCAACCAATACTTTGTTGGCTCCTTTCTTGATTGCAAATAGTACGCCAGGAGAGTATTTGTCCAAAGATGCCAACGGCTCTGAAAAAATTCCCCATGCTTACTTTGCATTCCGGGGAGCTAATGCTGATAGAGCAAGGCATGTTCGTGTCTTGAATGGAAATACGTTTGGCTTTGAGGATCTGTGGCGTGGCGGAGATAAAGATTTCGATGACTTTGCATTTAAAGTCACTGCACAGCCTGTCTAGATAATGTCAATTTGGGTTAAACACTCGTAGTTGACCATAAGCAGATTGTGGAGAGGTAGAGGAGTGGAGGAGCTAGCGAATTATCCTCCAGTCATCCTTCTACTTCCTTACCCCTCTACCCCTTCCCTGTCAAATTCACTGTGGTGCAGTACTGGCGCATCAACGTCAGCAAACCCCTCGATTGATTGTGAAAAGGTCGCTTGTATCAGGACAGTGTGCCCTGGAGGGAAGGATGTGAGCGAGTGTGAGAGTGCGAAATGCCCATGCTCACACCCTCTTACGCTCGCTCTCTTAGTCCCCATCCTGGCCTAAATAGGACTACTGTCAGGGCTACCTCCTTATTGATCACGGAGGGCGTGTAGCTTTGACCTTTGCGCCTTAAGACGGAGGAGCGATCGCTATATCAGGTGGTATATCTAACTAGAATTGTTGTTACTGTACCTATGCCTGCAATCGACCATCCTCAGTTAGCAGATCTCGTGCGGGAAACGCGGCAGCGTTTAGAACTTTCGCAAGTTAAATTTGCCGCAAAGTTAGGGGTTTCATTTCAAAGTATTAATCGTTGGGAGAATGGGCGGACGAAGCCCCTACCCATTGCATTGAAGCAGATTGAGTCCTTGCTGCATCAGATGGGCGAGGCGGGTCAAGATTTGCTGGCTAAATACTTTTCAGAGTGAGGATGGAGAGATCCTATGACCGATAATCTCCGCTGCTCTATCGATTCAGGCAATGACTCATCTCAAAACCTTTCTCAGGGTATTGCTGAAGCCCGTGATCAAACAACAGCAGAAGTAGCAGATTCCCCAGACCAACAGCCCGATTTAGCGTTGGAAATTCAGGCATTGCAAATTCTCAATAGCAGTGATGACTGCATTAAGGTATTGGATTTGGACGGGCGAATCCTGTTCATGAATCGGGGGGGACAAGCGTTACTGGACATCCAGGATATAACGCCTTTTCTGAATACCTCCTGGGTAAAATTTTGGCAAGGAACGGGTCGGCAAGCGGCAATAGATGCGATCGCTAAAGCAAGAACAGGTGAAGTTTGCACGTTTCAAGGCTATTGTCCAACCCCCCGTGGCAAACCGAAGTGGTGGGATGTCAAAATCAGCCCAATTCGAGGAACCGAGGGGCAAGTTGAACGGCTGTTGTCCATCTCGCGCGACATCACCGAGCGCAGGCAAATTGAAGACCAGCGCAGGCAAGCAGAGGAAAGGTTGCGGGAGTCAGAGGAGCGGTATCGAGCCATTGTTAATCAAGCTGTGACAGGTGTTGCCTGCACCGATCTTGATGGCAACCTGACGCTGGTCAATCAGAAGTATTGTGATATCACTGGCTACTCAGCCGAGGAACTGCGGCAGCGACGAATGCAGGACATTACCCATCCTGAAGACCTACCCCGCAATGTCGAACTGTTCCATCGAATGCGGACTGAAGGCGCACCGTTTGAAATTGAGAAACGCTACATTCGCAAAGATGGCTCGATTGTCTGGGTCAACAATAGCGTATCGGTGAACCGCGATCGCAATGGCAACCCGCAATCGGCAGTGGCGATTGTGTTAGATGTTACCGAGCGCAAACAGGCCATGTTGAGTGCTGAATTTTTTGCGACGGTTACTCAAAACCTGGCTGAGGCAACCTGTGCCGAAGAGATGATTCAAGCGACCGGTGAACAGTTAAACCAATATCTGCAAATATCCATTTGTGCCTTTGTCGAAATTAATGAAAGTGCAGGGGTCGCAGCAATTCATCACAGTTGGCATCAGCAGGAGGTACCCAGTTTAATTGGGGTTTATCATCTGACAGAATTTGTCACAGACGAATTTTTCCAAACGGCGAAAGCTGGACGAACCCTTATTGTCCGCGATGTCACAACTGACCCCCGAATTGCGGATTCAGAGCGATTTGCCCCCCTCAAAATTGGTTCGTTTATTAACGTTCCACTGATTCGGGACAATGAGTGGAAATTTTCCTTGAGTGTTTATCATCAAACCCCTTACAACTGGCGCAGCGATGAGATTGAGTTGATGCGCGAATTGGCAAATCGAATTTGGTCAAAACTGGAACGCACGCGGGTTGAGACTGCCCTGCGCGAAAGTGAGGAGCAGTTCCGCACGCTCACCGCTACCATTCCCCAATTAATTTGGACGGCAACGCCTGACGGTAGGGTGGACTACTTGAGTGACCAGTGGGCAGACTACATCGGTCTTCCGCCAGAGCAACTGTATGATCAGAGTTGGCAGCAAATCACGCATCCGGAAGATCTGCCGAACACGTTGCGACAATGGGAGCATAGCCTTCAGTCGGGGGAGCCGTTAGAAATTCAACACCGATTTCGCGATCGCACTGGGGAATGGCGTTGGCAGTTGGTGCGGGGTATTCCCATCAAAGATGCAACGGGAACTATCAAAAAATGGGTCGGCACCTGCACCGACATTCAGAGTGAAGTCGATATCAAAGAAGCCTTGCGTGAGAGTGAAGAGCGGTTTCGGTTGATGGCAGATGCAGTGCCGCAAATTGTCTGGATTACGGACTCAGACGGTCGAGTTGAGTTTTTCAATAAGCAATGGAGCAACTACACCGGAGTGCCTTGTGAACTGACAACAGTGGCAGAGGTTGTGGCTAACTTCGTTCATCCCGATGATGGTGCCCTGACGATGGGGGCGTTCAACCAGGCACAACAGACGAGCAACACCTTGACGATCGAACACCGAATTCGAGCGGCGGATGGAACCTATCGCTGGTTCCTCGTCAAAGCCGAGCCGTATCGTCACCCAGAAACGGGGGAGATTATTCGCTGGTTTGGTGCATCGGTTGATATTCACGATCGCAGACAAGCTGAAGCTGCGATCGCCGCCGATCTAAGAGATACCCAATTGTTGCGTGACCTGAGCGCACGACTGACCACTGAAACCGATATTCAGGTGCTTTATGACGAAATTTTAGCGGCAGCGATCGCGCTTACGCAGGCGGATGCTGGCTCGTTCCAATTCTTCAATCATGAAACCCAAGAACTGTTGTTGCTTGCCACTCAAGGCATCAGCCCAGCCCTGGTGAAGCAGTTCAATCGCTTGACCACGAGTTGCAGTACATCCTGTGGCATTGCTCTGGCAACGGGTGAGCGAGCATTTGTGAATTTTGATGTGCCAGATAGCGAAGATCCTGACGGGTCGATGCGGCTGCATGTCGAGTCTGGGCTGCTCTCTGCCCAGTCCACGCCGCTCCTGTCTCGATCAGGCAAGCCCATCGGCATGGTTTCTACTCATTGGCGCACACACCGCCGACCGAGGGATTCTTCGGAGCTTGGCGAAGCCAATCGCGAGTTACGATTTCTCGATTTGTTGGCGCGGCAAGCGGCTGACCTGATTGAGCAGCGACAGGACGAAGCCCAACGGAAACAGCTTTTAGAACGCGAACAAGCTGCGCGGGAAGCAGCCGAACGAGCTAACCGCATCAAAGACGAATTTTTGGCAGTGTTATCGCATGAATTGCGATCGCCCCTCAATCCCATCCTCGGTTGGTCTAAACTGCTCCAGAACGGCAAGTTAGATCCAACGAAGACCGCCCAAGCTTTAGCCACGATCGAACGAAATGCCAAACTGCAATCGGAATTAATTGAAGATTTGCTGGATGTATCGCGGATTCTGCGCGGGAAACTGAGCCTCAATGTCGCTCCGGTTAACCTTGCTTCTACTATTCGAGCTGCAATGGAAACGGTACGTCTGGCAGCAGAAGCCAAAGCAATCGATTTGCAATTGATGATTTTAGATATTGGATTGGAAGACGAGGACAATCCAACATCCAACATCCAACATCCAAAATTTCTAGTTTCGGGGGATGCTACTCGGTTACAGCAAGTCGTTTGGAATCTTCTCTCGAATGCGGTGAAGTTTACTCCAGAGGGAGGACAGGTAAAGGTTTACTTGGAACACGTTGAGCATGAGGAGGGGGAAGAGTGGAGGAGTGGAGTAGAGGAGCGAAGGAAATCCTCTCTACCCCGCTACTCCTCTGCCTCTTCACCCCTGCACGCTTATGTTCAAATTACCGTTAGCGATACAGGACAGGGAATTGCGCCTGACTTCTTACCCTATGTGTTTGACTACTTCCGTCAAGCGGATGGGGCGACAACCCGCAAGTTTGGTGGATTAGGGTTAGGGTTGGCGATCGTGCGGCATTTGGTCGAACTACATGGAGGAACGATTCGAGCCGACAGCTTAGGCGAGGGTCAAGGTGCAACCTTTACCATTCGACTGCCCCTCATACCCACTCCATCACAGGTGAACCAGGATGAGCGATCGCCTCAGCAGTCCCTCAGTTTGAACGGCATCAAAATTCTGATCGTAGATGATGAACCTGATACACGAGAATTGGTGGTGTTTGTGTTGGAGCAACAAGGGGCACAGGTGGCAGCCGCTATGTCTGCTCCCGAAGCTCTGCTTATTCTGCCTCAAACCAGACCAGATATCTTACTCAGTGACATCGGAATGCCCGATATGGACGGGTACATGTTGATTCGGCAGGTGAGGACGTTAGCTCCTGAACAAGGGGGAACAATTCCGGCGATCGCACTCACCGCTTACGCAGGTGACACCAATCAACAACAGGTGCTTGCCGCAGGCTTTCAAAAGCACATCTCGAAGCCCATTGAACCAGAGGCATTGGTACAGGCGATCGCTCATTTAGTTCGCCCTACATAACTCCTACACACCATGCAAGCGATGGCTCAAATAATAGATTCTGGGGGAGCTTCCTGACTTTCCCTCCGGGGCACTACCATGTTCCGGTCATTGACGTTGGTTTTGCTTGATTAAATCAGCGATCGCTTTGATTAACGCTCCTGGCTCAATTGGTTTGGCAAGATGTCGTTGAAACCCGGCTGATATTGCTTTTTGATAATTGATGTCTCCGGCATAAGCCGTCAGCGCGATCGCCGGAACGTGACCACCCTGCTCAGGAGGCAGCGATCGCACCTGTTGCATCAACATATAGCCATCCATATCGGGCATGCCAATATCACTGAGCAACACATCGGGTTGCGATCGAGATAACAATGTCAACGCTTCATCTGCGGAAGCAGCGGGAATGACACTTGCTCCAGCTTGTTCTAGCACAAACGCAACAAACTCCAATGCATCCGACTCGTTATCGATCACTAAAATTTGAGTGCCCTTGAGATTAGAAACCGCTTCAGAGGGTGGGCTATCTGTCGTTGTCGTAGACTCAGCAGCAAGGAGCGGCAGCCTTACTGTAAACGTTGCCCCTTGCCCTTCTCCTGAGCTTTCTGCCCACACCGTTCCACCATGCGCCTCAACTAACTGACGCACGATCGCGAGCCCTAAGCCGAGTCCTCCAAATCGGCGTGTTGTTGCGCTATCCGATTGTCGAAAATAATCAAACACGGAGGGTAAGAAGTTAGGAGAAATGCCAATACCTGTATCACTGACCCTAATTTGAGCGTAGTTTGTCATTAGTTTTTTGTCGTGGGTCACTCGTTCTTTGGTGGTTACCGATGACGAATGACGACTGACTGATGACAAATTAATTTCAACTCGTCCGCCTTCGGGTGTGAACTTCACGGCATTAGAAAGAAGATTCCAGATCACTTGCTGTAAACGGGTTGCATCTCCTAAAACTTCCAATTTTGGATGTTGCATGTTGGGTTTTGGATGTCGGCTATCTTGTAATCCAAACTCGCAAATCGTAAATCGTAAATCGATTGATTTGGCTTGGGCTGCCAGATGAACCGTTTCAATTGCCGCTTGAATTGTTGCAGCCAGGTTGACCACACTCGAATTGAGGCTCAACTTACCCCGCAAAATCCGAGAGATATCTAGCAAATCTTCGACTAATTGGGCTTGCAGTTTGGCATTGCGCTCAATTGTTGCCCAGGCATGTTCAATTTGGGCTTTAGTCAGCTTGCCTCTGCGGATCATCTGAAGCCAACCCAGAATGGGGTTGAGGGGCGATCGCAACTCATGCGACAGCACTGCCATAAACTCATCTTTGAGTCGATTTGATTCCTGCGCCTGGTGATACAGTTGAGCATTATCCAAGGCTAACGCTGCCCGTCGTCCTAATTCTTCTGCCAGTACCAGATCGGTCTGGGTGTAGCAACGACTAGAGGCTGCGGTCAAGCAAACCGTTAAAGCCCCAAGGGTGCGACCATGTGCAATCAAGGGGACGGTGATGAGCGATCGCACCTGGCTCTCCTGAATAAATTGCAGGTGGTCAGCATCGATCGCCGTGGCTTGTGTCCACTCCTCGGTCACCTGAGAAACCAAATTAGCGTTACCTGTGTTCAAAACATGGGTAATGGGATGATTCCTGGAAGCAGTGGGTGGTGTATATCGCTGTAGCTTCTCAAACCAATCCTGCCTGGTTGGATCACTGTGATGCCATGCGACTCGTTCAACCTGATGATGGCTGTTGAGAATATCAAAGAAGCAAAAGTCCGCCAAAAAGGGTACGGCCAGTCGCGCAATGTTAAATAACGTGGTTTTGTAATCGAGGGTTCCCGCTAACACAGCACTGGACTCAGACAAAAACCGCTCCCGTTCCCTTGCTTGATGGGCTTCGGTCATATCCCGCAGGATCTTGACCAATCCCTGAAGATTGCCTGCCTCATCGTGCAGTTGCATGAGCAAGCCACTGGCAAAAAATCGGCTCCCGTCTTTGCGGAGATGCCAGCGATCGTCCTGTGCTCGCTCTTCATTCAGCGCAGTTCGGAGTTCTTGCTCGGCTTGTCCGGTCGCTCGATCTTCAGGGACAAAGATGGTGTGACTGGGTTGACCGACAATTTCTGCCTCTGTGTAACCGAGTAACCGTTCTGCTCCGGGGTTCCAACTGGTGATGATGCCATTCAGGTCGAGCGTAAAGATAGCATAGTCTTTCGTGCTCTCGACAATTAAACGAAAGCGAGTCTCGCTCTCATATAAGGCAGATTCTGCTTGCTGACGTTTAGCTTTCTCTTGCTTACGCCTGGTAATGTCTTGAAAATAAATGCTAAAACCTGTCTTACAGGGATAGGCATGTACCTCTAGTGACATCTCTGAAGCTCTATCAAACGTCTCGAAGTGAACCGCTCCTGCCTCGGCTGTCATCCGGCAATTCGTTTGTTCAATTACGCTTCCAATGACGCCAGACGGCATCTCTCGATGTGTCTTTCCGATGATTTCATGGGGCTGTAGATTGGCTAGTCGGGTAGCTTCCTGATTAACATAGGTAATTTGCCAGTTGTGATCTATACAGACAACAGCATCGGTAATACTTTCTAGAATTTCAATGGCTCGTTGTGCCGATTCATCGAGGGCTTGACGGGTCGCTTCAGCTTCTCGACGGGTCGCTTGCTCCTGCTGTAAGGCGACCTCTGCCGTTTGGCGCAGGTGAATACTTTGCAGTGCTGCCGCCGTGAAATCTGCGAGGCTAGTCAAAACCCGCACGTCTTCAGCGTCAAACTGTCGAGTGTCGTCATGAGACACAACCCAAATCGTGCCTAACGGCTGAGTTGCCCCCATGAGTGGAACTACCAAACCCTCAACGATCGCTGGTTTGGCTTGCTGAAAGTCGTTAAAAAACCGCTCAGGATAGGAATACAGTTGGGGCGATCGCCGATCTAAACAAGTGCCACAGGGGCTAAAGCTTCTTGGCGTTGTTCCCCCCTCATAGCCTTCTAACGCTCCAGCTAAAGCATTCCAACGAAAGATTTCTTCCCCATCCGGCGTTACGTCTAGGAGGCTCACTCCGGCAGATCCTGCCTGACAGAGGTCTTTTGCGACGGTCACCAGCGTCTTGAGCATCGTTTGCGATTGCTCTGCCAGTTGCCGCGCCAGCAGGTGAAGTGCTTGAGTCTCAGCTTGTAAGTTAGGGGTTCGGGGTGCTCTCTGGACTAACGCATCCGTAATCAAAACATTATCTAAACTGACAGAGGGCATGGCTTCAGACATCCAATTCTCCCTCTGGGCAATACTGTTTCAACAAGACTCTCCCAGAGTCGCCCATTTCGTACGATAAATCTTCAATCCGTTTCAGTGCCATTGGAGATGGTAAAGTATGTCCTCGCTCCCACCGATTCACCGTTTTAAAGGAAACGCCCAATTTTGCCGCAAATTTCTCCTGAGACAGATTGAGATCCTGTCGTAACTGGCGAACCAAGGTTGAGATGGGCAATGATTTAGTCGAGGACATAACTACTGTAATTGCTTGAATCACAGTAGGACAGATGGGATAACCTAATTCACTCCCTTAAGGAGGAGATTGGCAGCCATTGTGTGATGAGAAGCATTCGGGCGAGTCGAGGACACCTTTCTGGCAGAGTTAGCCTTCGACCAGGGATCATTTTGTGATCTCTGACTTAGTACAACTCGTCGTAAATAGGGGTGGGAATTCGGGTGCAGGGGTGGAACCCCTGACTGGGGGCGAAGCCCCCATACCCCCCTGGTTTTATTTCCAAACCCTATCTGTGAATCACAGTACTTAGGATAGTGGATTTAATAAATCCGCAAATTGTATGGGCGGGTTTAGCAGACTAATCTGCACCTTGAAATGGGTTTGATGGTAAAACCCACCCCTACCCAACATCGAACTGATTTATAGCCGTAGCCACGTTCCATAGAGCAGAGGCGAGTCAGGAAACTTTCCCAGCATCAGGGTTTGAGTCATTAGCTTTGTCCTCAGTTTTCTGACCAAAGGAATATTTTGGGTTAGTGTTATAGCAATCTGAACTGATCGTGAAACCTACTCTTCCATTCGTCATTCGTTATTTGTAATTTGTGTATGATCGGCAACTATTGACCATTAACCATTAACCATTAACCACTGACCATTAACCATCAACCACTGACCATTAACTATTAACCATTGACAACTGACGATTGACCACTAACGATTGACCATTAACCATTAACCATTAACCATTGACCACTGACCATTAACCATTGACGATTGACCATTGACCATATCTCAGACTTCTTCATGGATCCAATAGAATGGCTATATTTATTCATGCCATCTTCTTCAAATTTTTCTCCATCTTTCCTAAAAATTGTCTGCAATAACTGTTCAAAAACTCAAGAAAAACTCGCACTCGTGGTGATAAATTGCGCTGATGGGTAAACAGCGCATGAACTGGAAGACCAGGAGATATTTGATTGGGAAGTAGCAGGATAAGTTGCCCCTGCTCAACTTCTTGTTTGATTTGAAAACCGAGTACCTGGGTGATGCCTAATCCTGCGATCGCCGCATTTTTTAAGGCACCGCCATTGTCGGAATAAAACGAACCCTTCACTGGAACGGTTTGCCACTCCTGGTCAATCCAAAACAGCCAGGGTTCTGGTCGCCCCTGAAACATATATTGCAAACAGTTGTGCTGCATGAGGTCGTTGGGAGTCGTTGGAATGCCATGCGTTTCGAGGTAACTTGGTGCGGCACAGAGCACAAACTGAGTTTGTCCGAGCGGTCTAACCATTAAACGCGAATCTTCTAAATTACCCAGACGAATGGCGACATCAATGCCCTCGGTGACTAAATCCACGACGCGATCGCTCAACCGCAGGTCAATCTGAATCTCTGGATATTGCGCTAGAAATTCTGGAATCGATTGTACGAGCAACCACTGCCCAAAATCCAATGATGTACTAACTGTTAGCTTGCCACGTGGCTTACCTCTGGAAATAACCAAATCATTGGCATCGTCGAGTTCCCTGAGTAAGCGAGAGACTCGTTCGTAATAAGCGGCTCCCTCTGCGGTTAAGCTGAGCGATCGCGTTGTACGTTGCAGCAACCGTACCCCTAATCGGTCTTCTAATTTGGCAACTCGCTTGCTGATGGCGGAGGGAGTCGTGTCGAGCGATCGAGCAGCGGCACTGAAGCTATTGCACTCCACACTTTCGACAAAGGCGATCAGTTCAGGAAGTTGATTGAGAACATTCAGCATTTATTCCAGCCTGGCACAGATGTTTTGCCAATATACTACTTTTTCTTCTAGTGAGGCAAAGGATACTGTATATAAATGCAACGAAAGGTAAAGCGATGAGTTCAAAGGTGGATGAGGTGCGATCGGTTGTAATTTAGCCACTGGTTATTGGTCATTGGTTATTTATGCATAGCTCCAGTTGCCGAATGCTTATCTACTGCACAACAACAAACAAACGACGAATGACGAATGATGAATGATGAATGATGAATGACGAATGATGAATGACGAATGATGAATGACAAGTGGCGAAGGACAAAGTACACAAAATGAGGCGATTTCACCATGACAGTTATACAGATGCAGAAGAACAATTTTTTAGTTGAAGTACGGGAGTTTTTTAAGTTGGCGGTTCCCCTTGCCAGTGCCCAGGTTGCTCAATCTGCAACAGGTTTTGCTGATACGGTGATGATGGGAAGAATGGGAGCCGATGTGTTAGCGGCGGGAGGACTGGCAGCTATTACATTTCTCTGTATCATGATGACTGCGAGTGGCGTTGCCATGGGAGTCAGTCCACTGATTGCTGAAGCATTTGGGGCAGGGCAAAAGACGCGAGTTGAGCAGATTGCTCGTCAGGGATTGTGGTTGTCGGTATTGGTAGCGATTCCAACGATGCTGTTCACCGGACATTTAGATATCCTATTGAGCCGCATAGGACAAACTGAAACCACGGTTCAGCTTGCGAACACCTACCTGGATATTATGCTGTGGGGGCTGTTTCCAGTGGTTGGCTTTGCAGCACTGCGGGCAACCGTTTCGGCCCTATCTCAAGCGCGTCCAATCATGCTCATTGTCATCTCAGGAACCGCTTTCAATATTGTTTGGAATTACATTCTTGGCTTTGGTAAATTTGGCTTCCCTAAGATGGGAATTGCAGGATTAGCGTTAGCCAGCGTAATTACGCTATGGGGAATGTTTCTAGCTTTAGCGGTGTATATTCTCACTAACAAGAACTTAAAACACTATCGCATTTTTCAGGAACTGCACCGGATCAGACCCGGCATTTTGAAGGAATTAATCTGGATCGGTGTGCCGATCGGATTGTTTTCTGGTCTTGAAGCTGGATTTTTTATGGTGATTACGTTCGGTATGGGACTGTTAGGCACTGAAGTGTTAGCTGCTCATCAGATTGTGCTGCAAACGATTACGGTTGTGTTCATGGTTCCTTTAGGGATCTCTTATGCCACAACCGTCCGAGTCGGGCAGTGGTTGGGACGACGCGATCGCACAGGTATTCAACAAGCCGCATTGGTCAGCATGAGCGTCACTACAATCTTTATGATCGGTGTGTCGAGTACATTTCTCTTCTTTCCCAAATTCATTATTAGTCTTTACATCGACACTACTAATCCGGTAAATGCAAATATTGTTGCAATCGCACTTCCGCTATTAATTATCGCGGCGATCGCTCAAGTTCTCGATGGCTTTCAAAAAGCAGTTTATGGATCTCTCCAGGGATTGCAAGATACTCAAATTCCAATGTTGCTGAATGTGTTGGGATATTGGGGAATTGGTCTGTCAGTAGGCTATGTGTTGGGCTTTCAGTTGCAGATGGGAGGTGTCGGCTTGTGGATTGGGCAATCGGTGGCGATCGCTGTTGTTGCAGGGCTGTTTATCTGGCGATTTTGGCGATTGATTAAACATCAAAAGCTTGCCCAGAAAACTTGAGATTCCTGGCAAGGCGTCATAGGACGTTTCTGACGAGAGGGTAAGCCTGTGCCCTGGTTTGGGGAGCTTGATTAACCGACTCCTTCAGTATCCAGAAGATGATTCAAGTTTGCCAATACTCGAAGTGGATTTTTACCCCGCAAAGGAGCCGCAATAACAGCTTCATAAGGATTTCTGCCCGTCTGTCGAACTGCCTGAATCGCTGCCTGCTGAGACAAACCTCGTCCCAATACCAGCCATGCAGCCAGAATCTGCCCCGTTCGTCCAATCCCGCCCGAACAGTGAACGACTGTTTTACGCTGACATTGATCTGATGTGAGGAGAAACGGCAAAATCGTGTGGTGAAGGGTTGTGCGATCGCAAATCTCAAAATCTGCGATCGCTGCCCAGCAGACATTCTCAACTCCAAAGGCTTGTTTGTAGTAGCCCAACAAATCTGGATAGCAACCAAGCTGATCTTTGTCCAATAGGCAGCAGACTCGCTGAATCCCTTGACCTTTCATAAAGGACATCCAGGACTGGATTTGTACATCTGTATATCCTGGTCTAGATGCTCCAAAAATAATGGATTCAGTTGAGCAAGCCGCCGCAAACTTATACACAGTTCTGCACCTCGCTACTGTTCATGACTGTGGACTGTGGCTTGTACGAGGGATGCAATTGCGGCTTCAACTCGTTGCCATCCGGATGCAGAACTGAAATCAAGTCCTAAAAACGTTGGATTCACTTTAGCTCGCAAAACTAAGTAAACAATTCCCGCAATCAATATCGCACTGATAGCAGGAATATCTCTATCGGGTGGAAAGGGATGCTTTTGACTCAGAAACTGCAAACTAGCGATCGCCATCTGATCACGCACCTGAGCCAATTCTTGGGTTAACTCGTTTCCTTCTAACAGTTCCCACCGCAAAATCTCCTGGGTAATCGTTCGCTGTTGCAGATCTTGCATAAAGCGGACGAGCAGTATGTCCATCCATTCATCTAGCGACTCTGCTTGAATGCTGGATTCATCCCCAACCAGTTCTTCAACAGTCAGCCAGTAGTCACCTTCCTGTCCGAAGGTTTTCAACAGAGTGGGTAGGTTTTCAAAATATCGGTAAATCAAGACTTTATCTACGCCTGCTTCACGGGCGATCGCATTCACCCCTAGCTGCCGAAATCCCGACTCTGCCAGCAGTTTGCCCACAGCTGTCAAAATTTTTGCTTTCGTTTCTTCCTTGTCTCGCGCCATGAATGTTGCCTGAGCTACTTGTCACCAGATGGTGACTATGATAGCTTGTCACTGGTCGGTGACTTCGGGAGCAACAAGATGCAGAAGGTTTGCTTTGAGACAGAAGTTTACTCGTTTCACATTGACTTTATTGGGCATGTGAACAACACTATCTATGTGCAATGGATGGAAATTGGACGAACCAAATTGCTAGAGGCGATCGGAATGCCGACGCACAAAATTTTTCACCAGGGCTTTGTCCCCGTGTTGGTACAAACCAATATTATGTATAAATCTCCGCTTTATTTGGGCGATCGCGTTCAAATCGAGTTGTGGCTTTCTGAATTACGAAATGCGTCTGCCACTATGCAATTCCGTTTCGTCAATGCTGAGGGAACCTTAGCCGCAGAAGGATGGCAAAAAGGGTTGTTTGCCGATCGAGAAACGATGCGCCCAAGACGGTTACGGGCTGAGGAACGAGCCTTGTTTTTACCCTATGTCCACTTAACAGATGCTGGTCAACCCGAAAATGTTTTGAGATGAGTTCCATTCAACGATTCAATCTAGTACAGCAAAAAATCAGTTTTGAAAGGGGTGAAGGGGTGGAACCCCTGCTTGGGGGCGAGCCCCCAAACCCCCTACATTGCAGAACTTCGTCTTCGCAACACTAGGGAGCTAAGTGCATGAACGTTAAAGTAAATACTCAGTCTGTCCTGAAGCTAATTTTGATTTTCAGTATTGTTTCTACTGCAATTCATTTCACTGATAATTACCGATTTATTGAAGATTATCCTCAACCTGCCTGGATTACGGCTCCATCCATTTATCAATCCTGGATAATTCTAACTATCATTGGCATGATTGGTTATTGGCTCTACAGCTTGAGAAAGTTTTGGTTGGCCTACCTCTGTCTTGGCATTTATTCTCTAACAGGTCTGATCAGCCCAGGTCATTATCTTTATGGTTCCTGGTCGCAGTTCTCGTTCAAAATGCACCTGTTTATCTGGACGGATGCCATTACAAGTTCAGCCGTATTGGGGTTTGTCATCTGGTCACTACTTTTTCTGAGGGAATGGAAACTGACTGAGCAGTAGACGGAATCAATTTAAAGATTGCGCTTCAGCTATTGATATCATTGTGATCGCTTCATAAGAAGTTTAAAGTTTGAGGATCAATGAGGGCGATCGCAGTTATTTTTAAACATTTAGAAGATGAAAAATTAGCTTGTAGTATTTGTACTGTATTTGAAGAAATTCACAAATTATGCTGTAGTTGCGGATGAGTCAGCAAACCTTCCTAAAAGTACCTTTCGTGTGGGAAGAACCGAAACCCCTGGTGGAAGTCCCATCGCGTTTGACGTTTGAGCCAGTCAAAGCAAAACATAGTGATCAATTAGTGTCAATTGTTGCGTGTATCATGGCGTTTTCGATGGATGCGAGTGATCAAAGAAGAGCATCTGAGGATAATCCTCACACAGCGGTTGAAGCGTTTTTGAATTCAGCCAGGGATGACTTCTCGTATCAAGATGACTGGTGGCAGTTTGGAATTAACGATAACGGAGATATTGTAGGGGTTGTCCTTCCTGTGACGTTCAATGGTTGTGCTAAAGGGGATTTAGAAGAAGGCACCCTCTATTACATGGGAGTCGTACCGGAGTATCGAGGATTTGGTTTTGCCAAAGATCTTTTGTTGCAAGGAACGCGGATATTGCAAGAGATCGGAGCTTGGCGAATATTTTGCGATACGGCCGTTGTGAATGTGCGAATGATTTCGGCATTCAAGCAGGTTGGCTATCGGCAGTATGGCGAACCCTGGGAACGCCCTGTTTAATTGCTGCTTAGTTGTACTTATTCTTGCAGGATATCCCTCAATTTTGCGACCATTTCTGTACGAGCGGAAACCCCTAGCTTGCGAAACATTCGCTTCAACGCCTGTTTCACCGAATTCTGAGTAATCCAAAGCTCTGCCCCAATCTCAGCATTGGTTAGTCCTTCAGCAACCAACCTGGCAATCTGAATCTCGCGTGGCGTCAGACAATGGGAAAGTAGGTTTGGAGGGGGTGAGGCTGGTTTTCGTAGCCCCGCAAGACAGGCGGAGAGATGGGAGCAAACGGCTCCCAAACTTGCCAACTCGTGAGGATTAAAGGCGGGTGTTTGTCCCACGCGAGCAAAGTGAATCGTACCAATTAACTGACCACTTCCCACAACGGGTCCTGTCATGATGTGTTCGTGGTCATATTCAGCGCAACACCGTTGATAGAGTTCACTCTGTTTCCACGTCCCCGTCGGTAACACTAACTCCTCATGGGCTGGAGCGTGATTCGCCAGAACATACTGCAATACGGGGTCAACGGCTCTGCCAATTTGCTCATATCGCTCCACAAAAGCGTCAGAGACCCCAACCACATCAAAACTGGCTAGACGGTTCTCATCCTCTAGCAGGTAAATTCCCCACCGTTGCACCCCAAAATAGTCACTAACGCCATCCATAAAGCGATCGCACAATGCCGCTTCGGTGGGAGCAGTAGCGATCGCTTGAAACAAAGGGTGTAGAGAATGAGCCATTGTTGGACTGAAAGTGTACCCACTTGAGGACTATCGAAGCTGAGAAGCTTTCCCTACAATCGTTCCACAATGAAGACACCTCAGGCAACTGTGAACCATGAATCCGCTACAAATCGGCTTTTTGATCTATCCCGGAGTCATTCAACTGGACGTGATGGGTGCTTACCAAGTTCTGGCATTTCCGCCCAATACCCAGGTTCACCTCATCTGGAAAACATTGTCTCCTGTAGTCAGCAATGAAGGCTTAATCCTGACTCCAACGACGACTCTGGCAGAGTGCCCACCGTTAGATGTAATTTGTGTCCCCGGTGGTGGCATCGGACAAGTCGAAGTGGTGCAAGATGATGAAATTCTGCACTTTTTGAAACAACAAAGTATCACCGCTCAGTATGTGACGAGTGTCTGTACAGGTTCACTGATTTTAGCGGCGGCGGGTCTACTGCAAGGCTATCAAGCTACATGTCACTGGGCATTTCGAGACCAACTGGCAATGCTTGGCGTTGAAGTTGTCCCGCACCGAGTGGTGATCGATCGCAATCGAGTTACAGGCGCAGGAGTCACTTCAGGAATTGATTTTGGGTTGACATTATTGGGGTTGCTGTGCGGAGAGCAGGTTGCAAAGATGACTCAACTGATGATGGAATATACGCCTGAACCGCCTTTTAATGCAGGCACGCCAGAAACAGCGGGTGAGGAGGTTGTGCGATCGCTCATGCAGTTGGGTAAGCCTCTTCTGGATGCCTTTCAGACTCAGACCCAGAAGGTTGCTGCTCGGTTAAACGCACCTTCTCATGAGTAACGCTTTACTGATCGGATGATTCATCCGTGCGTGGCACATTCAAAGCCTGTTCATCTAAAGAGCGGCAATCCTGGATGCAACCTTCAAGGAATTTTGGCACTCTGGAACCACAGGAACCGGATCGGTTTTTTCTGGTAGAAACCCCAGAGATTCTTAGAGCTGATTCATAAACAAAGTTTTTGATCCCCCTGAAGTCTCCCTTTTTAAGGGGGACTTCAGTCTCTTGCCTGGGTTCCCTCCTTTTCAAGGGGGGTAGGGGGGGTCAAGCGATATCCAATGTTCTAGACCTTAAGATTTACTTTATAAATTAACTCTTAATGGGCTGATGAAGCATCTCTCGGATCACAAATGCCCCACCATTTTGGACGTTTTGAAACATAGGAATGGGACAACGGCGCAAGTTCCTGGCGGTTGGGTGAATCAAATGTTCCGACCGCGATCGCCAATGTTGGCTTATCGTCGATCGCTCCAATTGTGCTGCCGCAGACTGGGCAAAAGGCACGGCTTGACCACTCAGACGATCGCCACTTAGCAGGTGCTCCACCGGGTCCTGTCCATTCAACCTGATTTTGCGAGAATTCGACCCACATTTGCGTCAGTGATCCCGAATGCTGTTGGCATTGCCGACAGGAGCAGGTGTGGGGCTTGAGCGCGGGTCCAGTTGCCACAAAACGAATATTTCCACACAAACAACCACCCTCATAAATTTTGGGCTTTGCCATCACACATACTCCAGATCATTCTCGTGATACCTCATATTATGTTTCTGGCAGAGGCTCCAGCACTTTGAACGCGATCGCATCTGCGTCATCGCTATCAACCCCCAATGATTTGAGAATTAACTTCGTTACTTGTTCTGGGTAGTGAAGTTCGCTATGTCCTTCCAGAATGGTGCGCATTGCCATCAGTGCTGTTCCTAAAACCAGATCGATCGCCGCTTGTGTACTCTCCACCTGAAATCGCTTCAGCCGTATTCCCGCTTCTAAATCCGACATCAAACCCCGTTCGATCGTTTCACTCAAAGGGGCTGCGACTAAGCCAATGCGAACAATCACCCATCCCCACGTCGCATCGCGCATGGCTTGGTGGAGAAACTGACGCAAACCGATCGCCATTCGTTCAGCGGGGTCTGCGATCGCTGCATATTGTGCCCAAATCTTTTGATTCATCACGTCACTTAAGGATGCGGCAACGGCTCTCAATACATCCTCACGGGTCTGGAAATAGTTGTAAAACGTTCCCCTGGAAACGCCTGCCTCGGCAATGATGTCGTCAATGGTGACTGCATCCGTTTCTTTACGCGCAAAGACCCGATAGGCGGACTCGATGAGATGCGATCGCGTCCGTTCCCGTTTTTCCATGCCAATGGAGGCTCGACGAGAGGGCTTCATGCAGCTTGCTTTGAATGATACCGACCCTAGCATACCCTGCTGTTGACACCTTCATCAAAATGACGCTATTGTCAAAATGACATAAACGTCATTCTTGATCTGTAAGCTCCAGTCCATCAAAATAGGAGGCACCCGCGATGCGTATTGCCATCATTGCTTTGGGGAGTCAGGGAGATGTCCAACCTTACGTTGCCTTAGGGAAAGGGCTAAAAGCGGCAGGTTACGATGTCCGGTTGCTGACCCATGAGAACTTTGAGGGATTAGCCACGTCTCACGGACTGACGTTTTATCCCATGCAGGGAAATGTACAAGAACTGATTGAAACGCCAGAAATGCGCGAACTTGCCGAGAAAGGGAATTTCATTACACTCACCTTACGGACGGCAAAAGAAAGCAAACAGGTCGCCATCGGATGGGCACAGGCAGGGCTAGAAGCTTGTCGAGGTATGGATTTACTGATCGCGGGTGTGGGAGGGCTTTATCTGGCACTGGCGATCGCAGAAAAGCTAGACATTCCGCTGCTGCAAGCCTTTGTGTTTCCCTTTACGCCAACCACAACCTTTCCAGGGATTTTGTTTCCGCCATCGATCGACCGCTTGGGCGGAATGGTGAACTGGCTCTCCCATCAAGCGTTACGTCAAATCATCTGGCAAGGCTCTCGTGCTGGCGATACCGCTGCCCGTCAGCAAGTTCTCAACTTACCCGCAGCTTCGTTTTTCGGTCCTCACCAGTCCCCCTATTTGCATCGTTTACCAACCCTCTATGGGTTCAGCCCTGCTGTGATTGCGAAGCCGTCAGATTGGCGAAATACCTTTGTCACAGGCTATTGGTTTTTGGATGCTGCACCTGATTGGACTCCCCCTCCTGACCTGGAGAACTTTTTGCAAGCGGGTTCGCCTCCGGTGTACATCGGCTTTGGCAGTATGGGCAATCGCAACCCTGAGGAAACTGCCGATCTGGTGTTGCAAGCCCTTGGGAAGACGGGACAACGGGCGATTCTATCGGCTGGGTGGAGTGGAATGCGAACCGAAAACCTGCCAGACACCGCTTTTCTCGTCAATTCGGTTCCCCATGCGTGGCTATTTCCACGAGTTGCGGCAGTGGTTCATCATGGAGGAGCCGGGACAACCGCCGCAGGACTTCGGGCAGGCGTTCCGACAGTGATTGTTCCATTTTTTGGCGATCAGGGCTTTTGGGGGCAACGGGTGGCAGACCTAGGCGTAGGAACAGCCCCCATTCCCCGCAAACGGCTTACGGTGGAACGGCTAGCAGAAGCGATTCAAACAGCGGTGGGCGATCGCTCAATGGGTCAGCGGGCAGCGAGTTTAGGAGAAAAAATGAGAGCCGAAAATGGAGTTGCGAATGCAGTAGCAATCATTCAAACACTCGAAAATTTAAAGGTTGCGTAGCTCAAACAACTGTGTAGTCTAAAACCTCCTGGGATCACAAGCCCGCAATCCGCTGAAATTCTGTTTTGTAGTAGTGCAGTGTTTTTGGGTCAGAACAAACGAACCGAACAGTGCCGATCGCGGTATGACCAAGCAAGAATTGGCTCACCGTTTCAAAGGCGATTCGAGCAGCGCGATCGCCCGGAAAACCGAGCGCACCTGTCCCAATTGCTGGAAATGCGATTGAGTAAAGACCTTGGGATACTGCGAGTTCGAGGCAACTCCGATAGCACTGTGCTAGCAGATCCTCCTCGCCGTGATTACCCCCCTGCCACGCCGGACAAACGGTATGGATAACATACAGTGCAGCCAATTTGAATCCAGGGGTGATTCTAGCTTCTCCTTCGTTACACCCATTCAATTGCCGACAGGCATCCAATAATTCAGATCCCGCTGCGCGATGAATGGCACTGGAAATTGCACCATTGTCAGACAGATAGCGATCGGTTGAATTGACGATCGCCTCTGTATCTTGTTGAGCGATATCACCGAGTTGGGGACCCCGATCAAAGGCATAAAATAAACTGGTGTGCCCACTACTCCGTCTACCGCTGCGGGTATAAGCCTGATGGGAAGCCATCTTGCGATAGCTAGAAAAGTTGCGTTTCTTTAATTCCTGATCCAAGTCCTGGAGGGCTGCCGCTTCTGGAGCAGACATGGGTGAGTTGACGCTCAACAGTTCCAGGCTCATCTCTTGAAGGACTCCGCTCGCTGCTCCATAGTCTCCTCGATCCACCAGGCGCACTGCCTCCTTCTTTGCCCGTGCAGCCATCATCAACGCGACCTGCTGCTGCACCTCCTGATTCAATGGAAATGCTTCAAGTTGATGATTCGTAACCACTGGAAGCTGAAGAACGGCTTGGGTTTCCTGGGGGTGCTGCTCGTTATCTGTCCACATCAAACGGAAGCTGCATAGCTCCGTTTCCTGATTTAAGGCAGGAATTTTCAACCGAACCACGAGATCAATCGGACTATCAAAGATCAGGTTAGGGAGCTTAAAGTATCCTTTGCTATCCACATCCAGATCATTGAGAACGTCAGCAACGACGACCTCTCCTTGCGGTTCAATAGCGATCGCAACACTCTTCCCAAACGTCGAAGCCAGTCCTTGAAGCTCCTGCTCAAAGATACTGGGTAACTGCTCAGCAGAGGCAATGTAGTAGTAGTTGCCATCGCCACTCCGAGCCATCGCTTCTAACAAATCCTCGTTATAGTCATATCCCAACCCCATTGTGGAAGTACTGACTCCCCGCTGCGCTAATCCATGCACATCGGTTGCGATCGTGTCTGGATTGGTTTCGCCCACATTTGCCAAGCCATCCGACAGTAGAATCACCCGATTCAGTTCAGCGGTGAGAACCTGACTTACCTGAATACCCCCCTGAACCCAACCTGCGTGTAGAGCAGTACTGCCTCCGGGTTGTACCTGCTTCACCAAACGGGTCAAGCTCGCTTTGTTATTGGCTAGAGTGGTTGGAATTAAAGTCTGTACCTGATCATCAAAGATGGTGACACTGAGGCGATCGCTGGGGAGAAGTTGCTCAATTGCATAGCAAACTGCCTCTCTTGCGTAATCAATTTTTTTGTGACTGCCCATCGAGCCAGAACGGTCGATTACAAACCCAATATTGAGCGTGGGTCGCTGAGTCGTGGAAACAGGTGCTTGTGGGGGTGTAATTCGTATCACCAAATCGAGGGTAGTCGGTTGATTTAAGCCAACAGCAGCGCGCAAGGGAATGATGTTGATTTGAGGCATCATGGCTTGGAGGACCTCCTCTTGAAAGTTGAAATTTTAGTGAGGGTTTGAAGTATTCGTTGCAGCAAATTTTGCTGCTCCTGAGAAGTCGAAGGCAAAACAAAGTCACTACGAACGTGAAGTTCTAATCCGGGCAAAATTTCCTGACGAATCCACTGGGTTGTTGAGGATGGAGCGAGCGGTGATTGAGCGGAGGATAAGGAGGCGAGTTCTGAAGGTGACTGAAGTTTAGAGATTGACGGAGCGACATCGGATTGTCTTTTTTGGACTTGTTGCAGAAATGCCAGGGCTGGATTTGCCGGAGCAACGGTGAGCTGAACTCCTCCTTGTAGTAGTGCCTCCAATTCTGAATTACTTTTTGAACGAGCAAGCGTATCAATCACACTGGCTCCATAGCCTTCGGTGAGAAGTCGCCGTACCAACAACACTTGTAGCAAATGGCGGTAGATATATCGGGCTTCCCGTCCTTCTTTAAACGGCTCATCGAGCATTCCCTGGCTGGTGTAGTGCCTGACAAGCCTGGGAGTAACGTCCTCCCGCACCCTGGTATGCGCTTTTTCCTCTGGCAGAAATTGGGGCAGTAGCTCGTTTGCGACCTGCACTAACTCCTCCAAAGACCAACTGGAATCCCGTTGGGCTAACTGTTGCAACGTTTTCATACATTCATGTTAATCATGACAATTTCTATTGTCAATAACAATTAAAATTGTAAAAAAGCTAAGGTTGTAATTACACCAGATCGTTTGCTCATTCACTGCTCATCCACACTTGTCTTTTTCAGTTGCAGGTTGTTGTGTGTGGATTTAAGGGGGTAGATATTGGTACGTTTTGGTGGTGTTCCAAACCTGTTGATAACCTCTGTAAGACCCCCTGTAGTCCCCCTTACCAAGGGGGACGGCGACAGCCGGGGGTTAGTGGCAACAGATCTGAAACACTACCTATGGTATTTAATTCTGGAGAAGTATCTGTAAATTTTTACCGTTTACGCATCAAAAAAATGCTCCCCAAAAGAGGAGCATTGTCTTTTAAGCACTCATTAACTTACAACGACATCTACTGATCGCGATCGCCCTGTTAACTCACCAGTGAAGGTGCTTTCAGCGCAACCGGAATTGCTTCACCTGCCGCTAAGTCCAGGGGAAAATTATGAGCATTGCGCTCGTGCATCACTTCCATTCCCAGGTTGGCGCGATTCAGGATATCCGCCCAGGTGTTGATCACCCGTCCCTGGCTGTCTAACACTGACTGGTTAAAGTTAAACCCATTCAAGTTAAACGCCATTGTGCTAATGCCCAATGAAGTAAACCAGATACCAACAACAGGCCATGCACCCAGGAAGAAGTGTAAGGTGCGGCTATTAGCGTTCACCCCCAGAATAATTTCGTTGGTGCGTCCAACCAGGCGACCGAAGTAACCGTGAGCCGCCACAATGTTGTAGGTTTCCTCTTCTTGTCCAAACTTGTAACCGTTGTTCTGAGATTCAATTTCAGTTGTTTCCCGAACAAGGGAAGACGTGACCAGAGAACCATGCATTGCGCTAAATAAGGCTCCGCCAAACACCCCTGCGACACCCAACATGTGAAACGGATGCATCAGGATATTGTGTTCAGCCTGGAACACGAACATAAAGTTGAACGTTCCACTGATGCCCAACGGCATTCCATCGGAGAAGGAACCTTGACCGATCGGGTAGATCAAAAAGACCGCAGTAGCCGCTGCAACAGGAGCCGAATACGCCACACAGATCCAGGGACGCATTCCCAGTCGGTAGCTCAACTCCCATTCGCGCCCCATGTACGCGAAGATCCCAATCAAAAAGTGCAGCACAACTAATTGATAGGGACCGCCATTGTAGAGCCACTCATCCAGAGAAGCGGCTTCCCAAATTGGGTAAAAGTGCAACCCGATCGCGTTAGAAGACGGAACAACTGCACCTGTAATGATGTTGTTGCCATACAGCAACGAACCAGCCACGGGTTCACGGATGCCGTCAATATCAACCGGAGGGGCGGCAATAAACGCGAGAACAAAACAAACAGTTGCAGAGAGCAGGGTAGGGATCATCAGCACGCCAAACCAGCCCACGTAGAGGCGATTTTCGGTGCTAGTAACCCAATTGCAAAACTGCTCCCATACATTGACGCGCACTGGTAAGTCAGCGCGTACGCTTTCGCGTCTCTGCGAGGTTGTAGTCATGATGGTAGTAGGAAAAGAACGACAGTATCAGGCTAGCCAGCAACGCAAGAGCAATTAACTAACCTGTTAGTTAGTATAAGAAGAGGCGGCTTTTCCTGTCAATAACTAACTAACAAGTTAGTTAATCTAAATGTGAGTGGCAGGTCAAGATAGTCGGTAGCAAGGAAGGCACTGTATCCTGAGTAAGGACAGTGTGGAGCAGGTAGTAAAGTTGGCGGCAAAAACAGGACGATCTCCGACGCGGCAAACTCGTGATGCAGAAGCAACGAAAGCCCAAATTCTCGATGCGGCAGAGGAGGAATTTGCCCGTTTTGGCTTAATGGCTGCACGAACCGAGGTCATTGCCTCTAAAACGGGCGTGACAAAAGCCATGATCTACTACTACTTCGGTAGTAAAGAAGAACTTTATCAGGCAGTGCTAAAACGTCATGCCACAACATTTCTGAATACGGTTGCACAGTTGAACTTGCAGGAACTTTCCCCCGAAGAGGCACTGAAGCAAGTCATCCGAGCGGCGATCGCCCATGAGGTGGCATACCCCAATCAGGGAAAAATCCTGCTCCATGAAGCCATGCAGAATGAAGGAAAGTATTTTAAGCTGACCGGGTGGGAGGCTCCAATCGGGCTGGGAATGCAGCTTTTACAAAAAGGCATTGATGAAGGATATTTCTGCCCCCACAATCCCTGGTTGATGATGATCCACATTATGGGAATCACAACTTTCTACTTTAATGCGGAGAATAATCTCAGAAACGTGAACCCCGATTGGCAATGGCGCACACCAGAAGCCCTTGAAGAACTCACGAAATCGGCGATCGCGTTGATTCTTGGAGGTTTGAAGAAGACTTAATGCTCATCGATCTACACCGATTGACGTTTCAAAAATTCTTTAGGCGTGACCCCCACTAAGCGTTTGAAGTGACGGCTAAGATGGCTTTGATGGCTAAATCCTAGATTCAAGGCAACCTCAGCTACACTCATTCCCTGCAAAAGCAATTGTTTTGCTCGATTGATTCTGCACTGAATCACATATTGATGCGGAGTGAGTCCTGTGGATTGTTTGAATAAAGCAGAAAAATAACTGGGACTGAGGTGAGCGATCGCCGCTAGAGACATTAACGTCAAGTTCTGATCCAAGTGGTGATCAATGTACGCCATGACTTGTTTCAACTGTTGTTGGGATAATCCCTGGAGTGGTAGATTAATTAACTTTTGTGTTGAATAGTGGCGTAATAAATGAGTGACAAGTGTTGTCGTGAGTGACTCAACATAAAGATGATTTTCTGATTCATGATTCTCAAGCTCAGATTTGAGTGCCCACCCAATTCCATAAATGAGCGGATCAGCTCGGCTAAAACTGGGAATGAGTTCAGGATTGCTGGTGGAGATCCTTTCAGGTGTGTATTGTTCAAAAAGGGTTGAATTGAATTTAAGCAGAATAAAGTGGCATTCCTTCTCCCATATCGCCCCGTTATAGACATGAGCCGGAATGACTGTAATATCTCCCGGTTTTGTTTGCTCAAATTCAAAACGCTGTGGCGGCAAGTATTCAACGAGGGGAGACAATAATTGCTGTGTATGAATGATAATTTGAGACTCGTTTAAAGCATTCTCAGGAACTTGATGGGGAGGTTGCTGATGATATTCCAGATGAAGTCCACTCCACTGGGTGCGATCGCTAGAGAGCAATGGAGCTTTAGGGTAAAGTGGCAAAACATTCGCGTTCCTGTCATCATCGGTCATGATCATCTGCTAACCCCCTCAGCATTGTCACCATCAATTTAAGAACCTGCATTGGGAACTGGATACTGGTCAAACCGTTGCATCAAGTCGAGGAGTTCTTCCTGGCTCGGTTGCCGTCCATCTTTCGTCAGTTCAGCCAATCCCTCAAAATACTGCTCACGCGAATCAGCAGGGCAGAATAAAATCAACAAAGTTGCCGGAGTCTGACCCGCGTTAGAAAATCCGTGCGGTATATTTTCGGGCACGAGGATAAAGGTTTTGGGTTCAGCAATGATGCGGCGATCGCCCAAAATAAGTTCAACCTCACCTTCCACAACATAAAATGCTCAAAATCTTGTGGAAAGTTGCCATTTTCGTCCTCACCCAATTGCCCTGCCACACACCAGCTTTGTATCGGCAGGAACCACTGTGATCTGGGCGTATCCGTAATGGGAAGAGTCCACCAGTCCCTTTGGGTTGATCCGCTGAATTTGTTAAGTCATCATTTCCCCTCCTAAAGAAATCGTATAACTGCACCAACTGTATAAGTGTTATATAAGTGGTGCTTCGCCTCGATCGCGTATCATTCAGCTTTTAGGCATATAGATCTGGCATTGCAGGAATATCAATTTCCTTCACACAAGACACACGAGTCAGTTGCCGCAAACATCGCAAGAGGAGAACCAGATCCTGCATCGGAATCTGGGTTCCATCGTAGGTTTGAACGGCGGCTTCTGCACCCGCGTCATAGTCAATTTCAGCTGCAATATTACCTGGATTCAATGCAGTCACGGGGATGCGGTAGTCTCGCAAACATTCTCGCAGGGCGTGAACAACGCCCCGTAATCCAAACTTCGAGGCTGTATTTGCGACTTCAGGCGCACCAGAATTATCAAGACCTGACAGTGAACTCATATAAACAACACGGGGATTGACTGAACGTTTTAGATTTGGAATCAACTGATGAGTACACAGAATCGCAGCTAAAAGATTGACCTGAATAATTTGTTCCATCTCCTCAATCGTTGATTGTTCAAACGAATAGGCCGGCTCAAATGCATCCTTTTCCCAGATTCCAGCGTTGTAAAACAGAAAATCAACTGCACGATCGCCAATTGCTTCCGATACCGTTGTTGCAGCCATTTTGGGAATAGACAAATCTGCTGGAATCCAAATTCTTGTTATCTGGTCAGAACGATCAAGACTGGGAGGACGGGTTCTGGAGATGAGAAACACCGTGTCTCCCGGATCAGGAAGACCAATGCTGCAACCCAAACCAACTCCCCGACTGGCTCCAAAAATTACAATAGTTGCCATTGTTCAGACTGTGTAGAGGTTCTAACTTTCTAAAGAAACATCTTTAGGAAAAGAATAGGCGATCGCCATTGACTTTGTAAAGATATTTCTTTACTTTGTAGATAGATAGAACGCAACCTATGGCAAAAAAGACCCAAACTCAAGAAACGGCTGTTCGGACGCGACGGGCGATCGTGCAATTATTAAAGCAGGAAGGTCGTTTAGATGCAGAAACCCTCGCTGCTCGTCTGGGAATTACGGCAATGGCAGTGCGGCAGCATCTTTATGCTCTGCAAGATGAACAATTGGTAACGTATCAGGAAGAACCCCGACCCATGGGGCGACCTGCCAAGCTGTGGCAGTTGACTGTTGCTGCCGATCGCTTCTTTCCTGATGGTTATGCAGAACTGACTCTCAGTTTGCTGAATTCCGTCAAACAAGCGTTTGGCGAAGCAGGGTTAGACCGTTTGCTAGAAGTGCGTTCTCAACAACAGCTTGAGAGTTACAACCAGCAGATGAAAGGCAAGCGTTCACTCAAGCAACGCTTGAATAAACTGGTTGAGATCCGCACTCATGAAGGTTACATGGCAGAAGTGCAAACTCAGGCAGACGGGTCATTTTTGTTGATTGAGAATCATTGCCCTATTTGTGCGGCTGCAACGGCTTGTACTGGACTCTGTGCGAAAGAATTAGAAATCTTTCAAGCTATTTTGGGAGATGAAACAACGATTCAACGAGTCGAGCATATTATTTCAGGAGAGCGACGTTGTGTGTATCAAATTAGTCAGAGTTAACTGACGTCTTGCACCTTCTCTCTCCGTAAGATGAATTGTTGTGAAGTCTTGGGTCAGAAGTTGGGCTGTGCTCTGTGATAGTGCTGTTCGTCGAGCCAGACCAACAGATTTTGCTCATCATCAAAATCTAACGTGCAATCACGCGACGGATCATACACATGCCAATAGACATTACCCCGTTGATCAAACCGTTGCTGTACACGAGGTTCGTTGGGAACCGTTTCCCAAAATCCCAGACAGGTTTGCCAAAGCCCATAAAGCTTTAGATGGATCAGGGTTCCAATTTGGGGTGGAAGTTGCTCTAGCTTTTCGTAGTTGCGTTGTTGTTGAAAGGTTCTCATTTGTTAAATCTCTTAACACCACACCTATACCTTAGATTGTTTGATTTACAAACAAACACCCTTATGATTGTTTGTCATTGAAACAAACTGAACGGTGGATAGTTTCTTATGGAAACAAACCTTCGTCAGAAACCACTAACAACCGATGCCAGCCTGCTCAAGCAAATCAACTTTGCCCGAATCTTGGGTTTGCTGCGCTATCATCCTCGGCTAACCCGTGCTCACATTGCACGCCGAACAGGGTTGACTCGTTCTACTGTGACTGTGATTACAACAGAATTGATTGCAGCGGGGTTAATTCGGGAAGGGCAAGAAACCGCATCTACTCCAGAAGGGGGGCGACCTGGAGTGGAGTTAGAACTTAATCCAGAGGGTGCCTTTTTTATTGGTGCGGCGATCGCTGATGAGAGCATTCAAGTAGTCGAACTCAACTTGGCGGCTCAGGTTACGCATCGAGTGCAAATCCCCATTCCAAACACTGACCCGTCCAGCGTTACACAGCATCTCATCGAACTTATTCAGCACCTCTGGCAAGCTAACCCACAGGGTAAAGTGCGATCGCGTGGAATTGGGATTACGGTTCCCGGTAGTTTAAATCGTGAGGGTATTGTTCTTCGAGCACCAAGATTGCACTGGCAGCAGGTAGACCTACGACCCTATCTTAAGGTGTTCGATCTACCACTGTTTATTGAGAACGATGCAAATGCAGGTGCACTGGTTGAGATGTATCTGGGTGGATCAATGCCCGGTCATAGTTTGCTCTACTTATTCTTGGGTGTGGGCATCGGGGCAGGAATGGTCTTAAATCACCGTTTGTTTCGGGGAGCCGGAGGTACAGCGTGCGAGGTTTCTGATTTGATGATTGATCCTCAAGTAGCGGATGTAGCTCAGCGAGAATGGTCTGGAAAGTTTGAAGCTCTATGCAGCAAAGACGGGCTATTGCAGGCTTACCACCATTACAGCGGTGAGTGGATTGATCTCGACACACTGCTAACCCGGTTAGAGCAAGCTGAGGCGATCGCTCAAACAGTCGTTAAGTACTGGGGAATCTATCTCAGTTGGGGAGTGAGAGGGTTGGTGGGGGTGCTCAACCCGGAACGCATCGTTTTTGGAGGACAACTGGCGGTGCTTGTGCCCTATGTGCAGCATCAGTTGGATGAAGTGCTGCAAGGATGTCTACCGGATGGTAGCGGATACCGCTTTGATCGAACAGCCCGATTTCGGTTAGCTGTTTCTAAGTTTGGAGGAGATTCACCCGCGATCGGTGGGGCTGTGCTGGTTTACCAGTCCCTCTTTCAGATGCCCGATTTGCTCTTGCTACATCAATAGCTTTGTAGGAAGTTTAATTGTTGAAGGTGGTAACCAGCATTTCGGAAATTGGCATCCCTCAACGTATGTCAGTCCTGTTGCCAAGATTTATAACAACCTCGAGATTGAACTTAGTACTGCTATTCACAGATCGGGTTCGGAAATAAAACAAGGGGGGTGTGGGGGCTGTGCCCCCAGCCAGGGTTTCCACCCCTGCACCCCAAACTCCTACCCTTATTTACGACGAGTTGAACTTAGGAAAAGTAGCTTTTCAGGTAGTTTAAAGCAATCCGTTTTGTCTCTTTTACCAACCGTTGCCGAAACGTTTTTTCCTGGCTGAGGGAGAGCCACAGTAATGTACCAATCGTTTTGACCAGCACAAAGGCGATCGCCTCATAATCCGCAGGTTTCAATCTTGCATCGCGATTAGCCAAGGAACTTGCTAAATCCTGAATCAACTTGGCATCAGTTGCCTCGTCGATTTCTTCCAATTCGCGGATTGTTCCCTGAGCCTCCATAAAAATGGCGTAGTAGCTGGGGTTTTCAGTGAAGAAGCGATCGGTGGTATCAATCAGCGTGTTCACGTAATCTGACAAAGAGAGTTTGGCGAGTTCACCCTCATCAATGGTCGCTAACTCTTGATGCAGCTTTTCGGCATAGCGGAGTGCCAGAGCTTGCAGAATTGCGGTTTTGTCTGGGAAGAACTGGTAGAGCGACCCGATCGGAACCTGGGCATGAGTTGCGATCGCATTGGTTGTGGTTGCGGCGTAGCCCTGACTCGCAAACAGTTCTTCTGCCACATCCAGAATGCGATTGACCCGCTCCTGACTGCGGGCTTGCCTGGGTTTGCGGCGCATTCCGCTTGCGGTTGAAGAGTGTTCAGACATGGGCGTTCTCCCTGGTTTTCAGAAATATAGCAACCAAGGGTTAGTTAGGACGGTGTGCAGGGGTGGAATCCCTTGATTGGGGGCGCAACTCCTACATTCCCTCGTCTCAACTGCCTCGGTAGTTGCTATACATGAGGATTACTCACATTCTGCTTGACAAAACATGAGGGTTGCTCATATTATAGAAACATGAGTGATGCTCATATTTTAGCTCGGTTCGCCCCCTGAGAGTCATGTTATGACCCAGAATCTGCTGATGACTCCAAAAGCCAGTTCTGCCTGTGCTACGCGCTCTTGCTGCCTTCTGCAATATGGCTATATTGGGTTTCGTTTTGTGCGTTACAAGTGTTCTCCCTGGTTTGTATTGGTGATCGCCCCATTCAAGTTGTTTCTTACATCTGGCGTAGAACGGACTCGTGTGCAGGTTCGTTATTTCAGCGCGATCGCCAGGATTGACTTTGTCGGTGTCTATAGGTTTCTTCAAGACTTGCTTTGGTAGAAATCTCTGAATGTGTTTGATAGTTTGCAATGCGTCAACGATTAAGTTTTTGGAGTGAATTTTTATGCAACTGATCCATTCGACTAATTCCAATATTTCTGTAACTACTGACCCAAAACAGAATCAAAATCCAATACTCAAGGGCTTGAAGTCATTTCTGGCAAAGGTGCTGATTGTTAAGTCATTCACGTCCATGCTATTTGGAGATAACAGCTTGAAAACGGTCGGTGAATTAGCCGATGGGTTGTTGGAAACTCCCGCTTATGCGCTCATGGCTCACCACTTAAACCAAGATCCAGATTGTGCTGTCCTAATTCGCGATCGCTACATTCCGCCTGTCCACGATCTGGATAGGCTCCTCACCTATCCCTCTGATTCTCTGGGGTACATCTACGCCGCTTACCTGAAGAAAACAGGGTTTGATCCCAACCTCCACGCCGGAATGACTACCGAATCGGATGCTAAATACGTTGAGTTACGGCTGAGCCAGACTCACGATCTCTGGCATATCATCACCGGATTTGACACCTCTGAAATCGGCGAGATTGGTTTACAGGCATTCCATTTGCCGCAGTTTCCCTATCCCCTGGGAACTATGTTGATTGCGAATAGTTTGATATCTGCCACACTCATGGCACCCGAAACATTACCTCAATTGCTAGGGGCGATCGCTCAGGGATTGCAAATGGGTAAAACTGCCAAACCACTCTTTGCTCAGAAGTGGGAAGAGGGTTGGGAAAAACCCCTGGCTCAATGGCAGGCAGAGTTAAACATTCAGCCAATTCAGAATTAGGTAATTGCGATAGATCCTATAACCACAGGCTGACGATCCTGCTACTCCTTTTGAGCAAGATGGAATTGGTATGACATAGCTTTGTTCACGTCGATTTTGCTCTTAGTTGATTTTGCGGTAATAAAAATGCCTGATACAACTCAAACTACTGATTTTGATTCCACCATTAATCTCTTACAACAAGATCTTTCGTCTGTTGATCTCGCTCTAGCCATCAATATCATTGAGCGGTGGGAGCATCAACTCCAGGGGACTGATATCTTTGAAGATTTAATGGAACTCAAACAAGCGATTCTCAATGGGAATCTGACAGAGCTTGAGAACCTTCTACGGGATTTAGGGGAAGATACTACAGCGACAGCAGATTCTGCTCGTGAAGATGGAGCGAATGAGGTTGCAGTGAAAATTGAGCAAATCGGTAAACTGCTCTCTCAAGCCAGTCAGAATGTACAGTAGCTGTCGAGAGTAGCGATCGCAACTCTGTCACATTGGAATCTGTGACTGCTTTATGGTTGCACTTTGTGCTAACCGTTCTAGATTAGGTTAATTAGACAATTGCCAAAGATAGCTCAAGTTGAGTCATTGCTACTTGATTGCTGCTGGTGGACATTACGGCATTTCTGCCTAAAGACTTAAAACTTTTGACTGTAGATATGCCTCAAGCTGATGGCATATCAATAATCTCATCAACCTTCTTAGGATGGTGAATTTAATAAATCCGCAAACTGTACGGGCGGGTTTAGCAGACCTATCTGTGCCCTGTTATAGATTTGACAGCAAAACCCGCCCCTACCCAATACCGAACTTATTTAATTTCTATTCCTTAACATAGTTATGGCACAGCATACCCAAACTGAAAACGAGACAACACTGCGTGAGTTCCGAGAAGCAGTTAACATGTCTGTAAAGGAACTAGAGAGTTGGTTAAAAACAGAAGACTCTAAATCAGTCGGTATAAAAGAACATGAAAGTGATGAATCGACTGGACATCAATCTGGTCGTTATATCGTGGAATTGTTGCACAAGAAAAGTTCAAGTTATAGCCAGGATGACTACAACCAGATGCGCCGTGTCGTGAGTTATGTTCACCGTCATCTAGCACAAAAACCCTCTGGTGATATTGAACATACTCGTTGGCGGTATTCCCTCAAAAACTGGGGTCATGATCCACTTAAAGATTAGGCGATCGCGAATTTAGCCTAATCGGTTCAGTTGGCTCCAGGCTGTTAAGGGTAGCAACTTTCACCCTGCTTTCAGGATCAAGTGGATCTCTAAAATGCAAACACTGTTCGTAGAGTGCCTGTAACAATCGTACCGTTACTACTTTGGTTGCCTGCGTTCGTAATGATTTGAATCAAAGGTGTCACTCGAACATGATCATTGATGGGAAAGTTGTAGAATGCTTCAAAGTTAGTCTGTGATGCATTACCTACCCTCTCTTCAATAAAAGGTTGACCGACTGCAATGCCTGCGATCGCCCCAGGTGTCAAGACATCCCTAACTGCAATACCTCCCATCCAATAGTTGGGATGGACATCTCCCACTGTACTATCCAGATATATGCCGTATCCGTAACGACCAAAAATGGCTATCTCTGGTGACAACGCCAGTTCAAAGTTGGCACCAAAAGCATTGAACCGACTACCAAAAATAGTGCCGTTAGCGTATTGGAGACGTAAGGCAAAATCTGCAATTGAGTACTCTAGCTCAATAATACTTTCGTAAGGATCACCCAACAGCCCACCCTCGCCCCCGCGTGTTGGAAACAATAGAACAGGTGCCCTTGGACCATCAATTACCGATTCGCCGTTTGTACTAAAACTATTGGCATTGCCAGCTACATAAACTCCTCGTAGCTTGAATGGGCTGCCTTCTGGCTGCCAATCAATTACTGCACCTGCTCCAGCAGGACGGGTAAATAGAACAAAATTGTTGACCAATGCTTGAGTCGAGAAATCTAGATAGCTTGCATTCGCATAGCTGTTTCTATCTACGTAGTCGGTTGCAACAATTCTAGGTCCAATTGTAATGCTGAGGTCTTCCATTGGACTAAAAGTGTAAAATAACCGTCCTATCGTAAACTGAGTTCGGCCTGGTACTGAAAAATCTAAAGTGCTAGCAAAGTTTGGTTCAAGTAGTCCAGCAGGATGGTCATCTGCTCCATCACTACCTGCGGTTAATCGCACTTGTAACTGGTCAGTATTATTAAAACTTGCGTTAAAGAACAGAGAAACACGGTTAATCAAGGTAGCATTTGGGTCGTCGTCAGCAATCAACGTTCCAGTTGGTGAGATCAATTCATCTCCACTAAAACTACCTGCTGTCACTGCAAAGATGGCTTGTCCCCGTAGCTGTACTGTAGTAGAAAATTGCTGTGATTCTACTAATGTTGTTCGTGCCTCTAAACCTTCGATCTGCCCTTGTAAGATTTCTAACTCGGTTGCAAAATTTGTTTGTAAGCGTTCTAAAACTATTAAATCTGTTTCTACAATCGAACTTTTAAAGCCTGATGAATTGAGTTCACTGATCGTTTCAAGACATGTATTGAGTTCAGTCGCAAACTCGTGACGTGTCATTGATTGATTGGAATAGTAACGCACCTCTGGAGAATCGTCAACACAGTGGTAACGTTCCACTAGAGACTCTAAGGCTTGTAGCTCCCAATCACCTAATTGCACATCCGACAGTTCAGCAACTGAAGTCACTTCATCTGCTAAATCATTTGGAGAATTTACTAAAGTATTGAAGTCAGATTCTTGAATTGGCTGTACGTCTGAAATAGTAGTAAGCGAATGAGTAACTTCAGTTGCAAGTATCGCTTGACAAGAAAAAAAGTTCCAAGCAGGCATTAGCCATGCAAGGAAATAACTGATTTTCAATGGCTTTATAACTTCTTTCATCATGAACTGCAATTGCCAGGAGAATCAATGTCACACTAAACAAAAATGCTCCTGGCAATTTCTATTGTCACGCAACTAAATCCATGGGAACAGTTAAACAGGTTGCAGAACTACACCATCTTGTTTGCCCTCAGCACTGTAACCAAACAAGTGCTCATTAAATACACCCTGAACAGGTTGCTTATAAGGACCTAGATGGTCATGCAATAACTCTGCTGCAACCGAAACCCAGGTCGTCATGATCACACCTGCATTGTTCATGCGTAATATGCAGGCATCTTCTGCTCGTTTGCTCCAGGCACCCGATGCATCGAGAACGGCATACACCTCAAATCCTTCTTTGGCAGCGTCAACTGCTGGAAAAACCAGGCAAACGTCTGTTGTCAATGCAGACATGATCAGCTTTTTGCGTCCTGTGGCTTTGACTGCTGCAACATAGTCAGGGTCAGCCCAGGCGTTGACCAAATGCCGATTAATCACAGGCAGATCAGGGAAAAGCTCTAACAACTCAGGGATAATTGAGCCATTAATGCCTTGAGCAAAGCTGCTGGTCAATACGGTTGGCATATTGAGAGCTTTCGCCAATTTTCCCAGGGCAATAATATTGTTTCGCAACTCCGCCGTGTCAATTGACTTAATACCTGCAAAAAAGCCTTCTTGATGGTCGATTAGCAGCATGGCTGCATTATCAACACTGAGGCGATCGGGGTAGGGTGTGTGAATGTTTGTGCTGGGAACATTAGTGCTACTCATAATGATTGCCTCAAACTACTGTTTGCTTTTGGTTAGGGTAAATTCAAAGTAAGCAGATAGATAACATTGCAAAGAAGTAAAAGTACTCCCAATGTGAGTAGAAAGTTAGTTCCCTACTCCGGAAAATGCTTCTAGCTTGCTTTGCAATACTTATCTAGATAACAGTATTTAGGATAAACACAATTAACTCTCATCTATTATTGCGATGCCTATTCAATTATTGCGAAGTGTTTAAATGACAAGAATGAATATCGGATTTGTTGTTGGCGATCGCACCCTCCAATTATCAACAATTGCGCCCATCACTTCTAGAAAAAATTGCAACACGAGACAAGGAACAGGTGCGACGATCCATTCAACGGATTCTCGTCTGGAATTTTGAGCGGGTCATTATGGCTCACGGAAGCATCATCGAGCAGGATGGTAAACGACAGTTTCAACTGGGTTATGAGTGGTTTCTAGATGCAGGATAACAGTATGAAATTTCGTCAGAGTTATAGCCATAGCCACATTTGATGGGGCGGAGACAAGTCAGAAAGCCTCCCCAACATCCGGGTTTGAGCCATTGTCTTTGCCTTAAGCTTTCTGACCAAACCTATACTACTAGTGTTGCGAACACAAAGTTCTGCATGCATCAAATTCAGTAATACACCAAAAGCTCAGCTATCTGCTGTATTACTGTTATCAACCATTCCCACCTCTGCAATGATTGTCTCCATCTCCATTTCTAGTTGTTCCACAGATGGCAGGCTTTGTTTCAATGGTTCTGGTAGCGAATCTTTTAATTGGTAGGTTGACACTCCGATGGGTCGGTTAACATCTCTCAATGCGTACTCTACTGCTGTTTTTTTCTTGCCTTTACATAAAATAATGCCGATGGTGGCTCTGTCCTCTGGGTGCCGTAACAAATCGTCCACAGCAGAAATATAAAAATTCATTTTGCCGCTGAACTCTGGCTGAAACTCGGTTACTTTCAAATCGATAACAACGTAACAACGCAACTTCAAGTGGTAGAAGAGGAGATCGATGTAATAATCATCTCCGTCTACCTCAAGGTGATATTGGCTACCGACAAATGCAAATCCCACTCCTAACTCCAGCAAAAACTCTCGAATCCGATCAACTAACGCTTTCTCCAGTTCCCGCTCCTGCACTGATGAAGTGACATCTAAGAAGTCTAAGTGATAGGGATCTTTCAACAGCTGAGTTGCCAGGTCGGATTGAGGGGGCGGTAAGGCGCGATCGAAGTTTGTAATCGCTCCTCCCATTCGTTGATACAAGCCACTCTCGATCTGATGCACCAACACATTTCGACTCCAACCATGCTCCACAGTTTGGCGAGCATACCATAGCCGCTCTTCATTCGACTTGAGCTTATCGAGCAGAGCGATGTTGTGATACCAGGTAATTTGTCCAAGCACCTCTTGGACAATTTGCTCATCTGGAAAGGCTTGAGCGAAAGCCCTCATATAGAGCAGGTTAGAGCGAGAGAACCCCTTCATTTCTGGGAATTCCTGCTTCAAGTCGTTTGACAGAGTCTGGATCACTTTTGCCCCCCACCCTGCTTGCTCTTGGCGAACTAAAATGTCGCGTCCAATCTGCCAATACAGCAACACCAGTTCTCGATTAACAGCAAGTGCAGCCTTAATTTGGGCTGATCGAATGCGACTTTTGAGATCAAGCAGAAAAATTTCGTAGTCTTTTGGGTTGAACAGACCCTTAGTCATAAGAAGTGTAATAGTCCAGGCATCACCTGTTTAAGTGGAGATGGAAACAGGATAGAGGCAAAATCCTATGGTACAGCCTCAAGGTTAAGGAGGATAGTCTAGCGATGCCTTTAGCTGTCCTTCATCGCTTAGGAATGGGAATTAAATAAGTTCGATATTGGGTAGGGGCGGGTTTGCCGTCAAACCCATTACAAGGTAAAGATTGGTCTGCTAAACCCGCCCGTACAGTTTGCGGATTTATTAAATCCAAGATCCTTAAGAATGGAAATTATAGCTTTGGTTAGAAAGCTTAGGACATAGGTTACGGCTCAAATTACTTGCGGGTGATGGTTGCCAGAGATGCGAGATCCGAGCTAACCCATAACGCTAAATCGTTTCCTCTCCAGAAGAATTATCTGATTGCTCAGGTTGAGAATCCGTTAATAGAGGGAGTTGTAAATCATCAACCTGC